>NZ_CABSJB010000011.1:0-68719 GCF_902477955.1 uncultured Turicimonas sp.
AGTAAGAATAAGCAAGAAATTGTTAAATATGCACCTAGATTAACGGGAATTCAGGATTTTGGTCCGAATTTATAAATAAGTTCGGACCTTTTCATTTTTCGTTGTTTGTTCTTTTCAATCTGATTTTTATTACCCCTTCTCAGAACAAAAACTTACATGTCCTGTAAATCTCAAAATCCAACAAACCTAAAAAAATTGGGAATAGGACTTGCAGTATTTCAAAAAGTCTGTACAATGCGCTTCTCTCGCAAAACGAAGCAATCAAAAATTCGTTTCGACAGAGAGGAGTGGTAGTTCAGTTGGTTAGAATATCGGCCTGTCACGCCGAGGGTCGCGGGTTCGAGTCCCGTCCACTCCGCCAAGTTTCTTTTAGAATCAATACGTTAAATCAAAATATTAATTCTGTCCACCCGTAGAAAAAGAACCTGCAACCCCCAGATTCTTACGTGTTGGACTTTTCCGCAGAAATTTACGTGTTAATCCTTGTGCGGAAATTTAGATTCTTTAAAGTATTTTCTCTCAGCCACCTCGCCCTTCTTTCCGATATTGAAAGACCCTATCGGCCTATGGTAGCCCATGATCCTTTACTGCACCTTGCAAAGCTCTGAGAGCACTGCGCCGTAAAGAGTTAATGCGCTCGGACAGACGGTTATTACGTTCGGTCTGCTCGGCTTCAGCCTCATTGATAGCATCTTGGACATCTTGCTTGTAGCTTGCAAATTCCTCCTCAGTCCTTCCAGCTTCCTCAGCAGAAGTAAAAAGAACCTGCTCGTTATGACGGATTGAGGCTTCTCTAATCTGAGCCTCTGCCAGGAGCATATTGGAAAACATCTCCTGGACTGACGAGTCAAACTTAGCTCCCGGGATACCGGAAAGGCAGACGTAAAGTTTCTTTAGCCAGGAGGCAAACTTAGCAAAGACGCCTTCTAAGTTTTCGCTCGGGGCTTTTCCTTCCATGAGCCCAGCTTCAAAAGAGCGTGCGAACTTTTCGTGACCTTTTCTCTTTTTGTCAACGCTTAAAGCCTGCCATTGTTCGACACTCTTGACTCCGACAAACTTCATCACCGCCTGCATATTCTGCTCAAAGTGCTTTTCCCCCAGAGTCTGCGCACCGCCTCTTTTGAGCAAATCCGCATAAGCCTGCATTCTTGCTTCTAAGAACACATGGCTGGTCTCGTGCAAAAGAGTAGAGCGGTAAACAGACTTCCAGCGTGCGATAAGTTTCAAGTCGGGATAGAAGTCCTCTCTGGAGGCTTTAGAGAAAGAACCGTGGCCTAAATAATACAGCGCTTCATTCAGTCCTTGCACTTCTGGATTCATCGGTGTTAGAGTGAAGTTGCGACTATCCCTTTCGGGCTCTTTTCGCATGCCCTCCTTCGTAGCCTCGGTTGCGGAGGAGATTGTCTTTTTAGGTTCTCTGTTATAAGCCGCGTTAACCCATTCTTTTGCGTCCTCTAGAGAATCTACCTCGAGCGTATCAACTTCATAAAGCTTCTTTCCTCCTTGATCTTCAGCCACTACGCGTAAAGTTATTTTTATTCCGTAAACTTTTCCTTGACAAACAACCTCAAAACGCTTTTCAACGTGATGGATGAGACTCCTCCCTTTTTTTCTGGAGCCAGCTAAGAATAGACCGGGCCAGTATCTCATAAACGTTGGCCACCTCGACTTAATTTCTTCGCCAACTTTACTTTATGTTTTCTTGCAAAGTCTTTTATTCCATTAACACCTAGTGGCGACGTACCAGACTCCCTTGGAGACTTGCGAGAGGAAACCGTGGCCTAAACAATACAATGCTTCAATTAGTCCTTGCACTTCTGGATTCATCGATGTTAATGTGAATCCATCCTGCGGAAGACCCTCGGGTAGTCCGCTTGTGCCCTCCTCTACGGTTTCGGCTGTAGAGGAGTTTTCTCTGTAGAGTCTTTATCGTAACTCTTTTGAACCCAATGTGATATCTCCCCGTTCTTTCGGACGGAGGTTTCCCGGCGTATGAGCTAAGAGTGGAAGTTCCAGACTCTCCTAACTTGAGCTTTTTCCCCCGCAGACGTTCAATTAAAAGCGCTAAGTCGTCATAATTACCTTTAAAACTATTAGGAGTTTCAAGGATAACCGACGTGAATCTCCCATGCCGTCCACGATTGTTTAAAGGCGTCGGTTTTTTCGTTGACTAGGTGCCTTGACTTGAACCTCGGTAAGACTGTCTTTTGCCTCACGTTATACATCAAACTCGCCAAGAATGCGGGCCCCGTACTCTTGCCAAAACTGTTTGGGACTCATCACAAGGTCAAGTGCGATAGAGGCCACGAACGAGACGATGACGGCTTGAAGAGACTGGGCTCATCTTCATCTCCGGTAGCCTTGAGAATCTGCGCACCGCCTTCAGCTGTGAACGCAGATACCTCAGTTCTGAAGAGTTCTGAGTTTACAGTGCGTAAGTCCTCCAGTCTTTGAGCAACCGCCTGCCGAACCCCTTGGTCTTGAGCGGTTGCCTCAACTACAAAGAGCTCGCCGTTGAAGGATAGGTAGCCGGCAACTTCTGGAATCTCACGAGATAAGAGTGAGCTGTATCTCAACGAAGAAGTCCTTCTCTTTGGCCTTTGCAATTTTTTTGTGCTGAAAAATAAAGCCGTTGAGTTCTCGGCAAAACCAATCCGATTTAAAACCGTATCGCTTAGAGAGAAGTGCTTAAGCCGTTACGCTTTGCCACTTCGTCAATATGTTAAAAGCCAACTGAGGAATCAGCCATTGCAAAAATAGAGGTAACGACAAATTAGAACCGATTCCGTTCACCTCCTTCTTTCACTGTTTATTTTTTCAAAACAAAGAATCATCTCCTTGTTGTTTTTCATCTCTCCAAAAACGTAAATAACTATTTGATTTTTATCGTTACCAATCGTTTACCCTTAATACTTTTTACTGGCTTATTTATGTCGCTAAGAATAAACTGTCCATGTTACGAATTGTTAAGAAGTTCTCAATAAGTAACACAACCTCAAAACTTTCAGGAAGAAAAAATGAGTAAAACATTACGGAACTGGATCATAGTCTTAGGACTAGGACTGATCGTCTGGATTTGTCCTACCCCGGAAGGCTTGACTCCTAAAGCATGGCATCTGTTTGCCATCTTTATTGCAACCATCGCAGGATTTATCCTGCAGCCTATTTCCATGGGTGCGGTTGCTTTCTTAGCTCTCACATTCTGTGCTTTAACCGGCGTTCTTAAGACCGGCGAAGCATTGATGGGTTTCGGTAACGGCACCATCTGGTTGATCGTCTGCGCATTCTTCCTTTCCAGAGGCTTTATCAAGACCGGCTTTGGAAAGAGAATCGCTTTCGTCATCATTAAATACATTGGCCGCTCCTCTCTCTCTTTGGGCTATTCCATTGCTCTCTCAGAACTAGTTATCTCTCCGGCTATGCCCTCGGCAACAGCTCGCGGAGGCGGTGTGTTCTATCCGATCGTTCAGTCCTTAAGCAACGCTTTCGGCTCCTCCCCGGGACCGACGGCCGGCAAAATCGGTAAATACTTGATGCAAGTCGGTTATCACACGGACGCCGTCACTTGTATGATGTTCTTGACATCTATGGCCGGCAACCCCTTGTGCGTAGGATTAGCTGAAAGCACTTTAGGCGTAGAAGTCACTTGGATGGGTTGGGCTGTTGCCGCAATTGTCCCGGGCTTGATTTCTTTGTTCCTAGTACCTTTGGTCATGCTCAAGCTCTCTCCTCCGGAACTCAAAGCAATGCCTGACGCTCATAATTTGGCCGTTAAAGAACTCGAAAATATGGGTCCAATGACTCTCCAAGAAAAGGTTTTGGCATTTGTTTTCGTTCTTTGCCTTATCCTGTGGGCAACCGGAAGTTGGACAAAGCTCGGCGCAACACCTGTCGCTATGCTTGCTGTGTCAATTATGCTGGTCTTCAAAGTTTTGGATTGGAAAGACATACTTTCTGAAAAAGGTGCTTGGGACGCAATGTTCTGGATGGGCGGCTTGGTCGCATTAGCAACCGCATTAGCAAAATCCGGATTTATTGCTTGGATCGCTAAGATTATCGGCACAGCAATCGCTGCTGCAAATCTTGGCTGGATTGCTTCCTTTATCGCTATCACCCTTATTTACACATACTCTCACTATTGCTTTGCGTCCGTCACAGCTCGTATTTCCGCTATGTATGCAGCATTCATCGCTGTTGCTGCAGCCTGCGGCGTTCCGGGTTTGTTAGTCGCTTTGGCATTCGGCTTCTTCGCAAACTGCCCGATCTCCCTTACTCACTACGGTAACGGCTGCGGTCCTGTTTACTTCGGTGCCGGTTATGTCTCTCAGAGCGAATGGTGGAGAAACGGTTTCGTAATTTGCACTATCAACGTTGTGATTTGGCTCACAATTGGTATGGCTTGGTGGAAGGTCATCGGTTTATACTAATTTCAAATTACCCAACCTAGGTTAAAATAAGGCGTCCGAACGGGCGCCTTATTTTTAGCCATGAGATTTATTACGCTTCTTTTATTATTTGTCCTGGCCTGTCTGAATACGGGCTGCACTGTCATTGGAGTCGCCTCCACAGGACTTTCTATCGGAACACCAAAGCATGGTTGGTTTCCTTCCGATTCACCCTATATAAAAGATGAAGAAATAAAGCCGACGCCGGCCCCTCTTAACCTTTCTCTCTCAACCAGATATATTCTTCAAGGGGTAGACGCCGATGGTGAAGGAATAATGGAAGAATCCGTGTCTATGTTCTTTGAAGACAACTTTAAAAACCAGATAACACAGTTTTTAGAAAGAAATAATTTTGCTCTTATTAACGATCGAGGGTTAGACGGAGAAATATACGTTGAAGCCTCTAATACAATGGAAAATTTAGGCATGCGCTTCTTGCCCTATATCGGCGCTATCCGGCTGACAGAAAGAAAGTTTGGCAAACTTCGCGTAACCTTCAGAAATAAAAACGGTGAGGAAGTGACCTCCCGAATCGTTGAAGGCGATGTTTATGTCCAGTCAGGTTTGTTCGCTGACTCACCAAGCAGCCCTGAAAAAGTTGAGCCTTTCGAAGTTCCGCGTTTGGACTACACCATAAAAGGCGAATCCGTTGCTCTGGATAAACTTAACGAACAACTTCTTAAAAGAGCCCTTTTCAAGATCCAAGAAACCGTCAACTTAAACGCATTCTTCAACGAGCCGGGAACTCCTTATCTCATTACAAAAACACAAAAGAAAACATCGTCAGAAAAACCGGACATCCTTGAAGAAGTTGTAATCTTGGAAACTCAAGAAAAAATGCCGGGCGACCAAACCCGGCAAGCTGATACTGTCAACTAATTATTGAAATTTATAGTGGTGCTGAGACTGGCCCGAATAAATTCCTAGCATTGGAGCCGGACCGTTTTCAATTCCGACTAAAGCCAAAACCGTCAGCAAAGCAAGCTGCGGACCCTCGAAAGAGCGATAAGGTTCGTACCATTCGTTTAACGAGTGACTAAGCCCTTCTCGGCCACCTGTACCGAGCGTCGTTGACGGGATACCCATTGACATGGGTACGTTTTGATCGGTAGAAGCGCTAGTATAGTTAGTCAGTTCGATGCCAAGTGCTTCCATTGCCGCTCCTGCAGCTTGAAGAACTGAACTTGAGTCATCCTGCATACCTGCCGGACGATGTCCGAGAGGAGTTACTTTGCATTTAACCTTCAGCTCCTCTTGAGTAATGCCCCACCTCTGGTTTTCTAACTCGGCACCTTCCGAAAAAAGAGGAAGAACTGAGTCGACCAAACTGTAGAGAGTTTCATTGTCAGTACTTCTCAAATCAATTTCGCATTCAGCGTGTTCAGCTATTGAGTTGACGGATGTACCGCCTTTCATTGTGCCTATCGTAAAAGTAGTCCGCGGACTGTCGGGAACTTCTAATTCCGCAAGAAGACTTCCCGCTCTGCAAAGGGCTTGGGTAGCACTTGGACATTGACCGAAGTTCAAATAGCTGTGACCTCCGGGGCCCGTGAATTCGATTTTGTATCTCTTGGAGCCTGTTGATCCCCATAAAAGTCGTCCAGGGTCAGCCGAATCCAGAGCCAACATTCCGTCAATATGAATTCCGGAAGTATAGAAAAGTCTTTTTACTCCTCGGAGATCTCCTTCAGCCTCTTCTCCCACGGTAGCTACGAAGAGAATATCTCCCTGCGTCTTGATATTGTTGCTTACCAAGCAGCGAATAACTTGCAGCATACTGGCGAGACCACGTGTGTCATCAGAAATTCCAGGAGCATAAAGACGTCCTTCTTTTCTTCTGACCTTAATTTCTACTTCTTCTCCAAAAACCGTATCTAAGTGGGCCGTAATGACGCAGACAGGTGCTTCAGAGCAACTCCCTTTATAGCGGGCAATGACGTTTCCTACAGGATCCATTTCTGCTTCGAGTCCGTATGCACGCATTTTTTCTTTGATTAGTTCTCCCCTTTGGAGTTCTTTCATCGGAGGGGCGGGAACCTCGCAGATCTCAATTTGTTCTTCAATGGCATAAGGTTCTTGGAGTTTGGCCATCTCCAAGGCTTTTTGTACGGATTCAGTCCCGTAAATAGCTCTCACTACCTTTTGGGCGTGTTCCGAGACGTTCAGCATCCTATCTCTGTCTTGCATAATCTTTTCCATCAAATCTGTCCTTGGATTATTTGCGGCGCATCAAAATAACGTAAACACCGTCTTCTAAATTCGAAGAGATAAATTCATGTCCTGTCTGCTGAGCAAACTGCTTTAAATCAATCTCTGCATGAGGATCTGTTGCTAATATTCTTAGAACTTCACCGGATAGCATTTTTGCCAAAGCTTTTTTCGTCTTTAACATCGGCATCGGGCATTTTGTCCCTTTTGTGTCTATTTCAGAATTAACAATCAAATCTTCCATATCTCACTTCCTTGAATGCCATTTAATTAGTTCTTATGTCAGATTTTACTTCTCAAGAACTCGAGAAATGATTTTTAGGTCAAATTTCCATCAAGATCTTCTTTTTTTTGAAAATCCAACAGTAAACTCAATAATTCAGTTTATTTATAACAATATTTACGTTTTTAGAAAGTTAGAAATGTCCGATAGAAGTAATTGGGGTTCAAAACTCGGCTTTATTCTTGCAGCTACCGGTTCGGCGGTAGGTTTGGGCGCCATATGGAAGTTCCCATATATGGTTGGTGCAAATGGAGGAAGTGCTTTCCTACTTCCCTTCATTCTTATGGTCTTTACCATGGGAGTGGTTCTGATTTTGGCAGAGTTCATTATCGGACGTGCAGGAAGAGGCAGCGTCGTCACCAGCTTCAAAAGAATTGCCGGTCCTCTTTGGGCACCTTTAGGTTTCATAGGCGTCTTTTGCGCCTTCTTAATCATGACCTACTACAGCAATGTAGGAGGCTGGTGCTTAACTTATCTATTCGAATCCGTCATGGGAAAAGCCGCATCTACTGATTTGGCTCTTCTTGAAAAGACTTTTACTGACACTGTCAGCACGCCTTTGTCTGCCATTATTTATCAAACCTTGTTCTTGGCTATTACCGCCGGCATTTTGATCTTCGGCGTCAATAAAGGTATTGAAAGAATTTCAAAGATTCTCATGCCTTTGCTCTTCGTGCTCATGATCATTCTCATTGTCAAAGGTTTGACTCTTCCGGGCGCAACAGAGGGTCTTAAGTTCCTTTTTGCACCTCGCTGGGATCAGGTAACAGCTAACTCCTTGCTGAATGCAATGGGCTTTACCTTCTTCTCACTGTCTTTGGGCATGGGCATTATGATTACCTACGGCTCTTACATCAGCCATAAAGAAGACCTTCCCTCCTCTGCTATTTGGGTTGCCTTCCTTGCCTTGGTATCAGCGTTGCTCGCAGGTTTAATGGTTATTCCGCCGGTATTAGCTTTCGGATTAAATCCAAGTGCAGGTCCCGGACTTACTTTCATTACCATGCCTGCAGTCTTTGCAAATTTTCCCTTCCCTAATTTCTTTGCATTTTGCTTCTACGGCTGTTTGTTCGTGGCCGCTCTTACTTCAATGATCTCCTTATTTGAAGTACCTTTGGCATATCTCATGGACGAATGGCACTTAAAACGCAAATCTGCCGCAATTCTTTTATTTGTTTCTTTGACTATCTGCAGTATTCCTTGTGCGCTTGCAATGGGTCCATGGTCAGATATTAAGATTTTCGGGAAAAATTTCTTTGACTTTGCCGATTTTGTCGCTTGCAACATCCTCATGCCTGTTTCTGCTTTGTTTGTCATTGCAATTACCGGCTGGTTCTTCTTCGACAAATCAAAATATGAAGTCAATTTAACTAAAGAGCGCAACGAAACATGGATGAAGGTTTTCCGATTCCTTTTGGCTTTCGTAGCACCTTGCTTTATCGCAGTCATTGCGGTCTTCAACCTAATGTAGGAGTTTTTCAGAATGTCTTCGCAACCCTCTAACTCTTGGACCGGCAAATTAGGCTTTGTTCTAGCCAGCGTTGGTGCTGCCGTAGGTCTGGGAGCCATCTGGAAATTCCCGTACATGGCCGGGGCTGAGGGAGGCGCAGCATTTTTGCTTCCTTATGTCATCCTTTCCTTTACCTTGGCCTTAGGTCTTCTCTTAGCGGAAATTACGCTGGGTAAAGCCGGCAAAGGAGGCATAGTCACTGCTTACCGCAACCTTGGCGGACCTTTCTGGGCCTTTTTGGGTTACCTTGGAATCATAATCGGTTTCGTTGTTCTCTCTTTCTACTCAGTAGTCGGCGGATGGTGCCTTCTTTATTTTTACGAAGCAGTGATTGGGTTTCCGGAAGCCACTCCTGCCGCTTTAGGCGCATTGTTCGGAGAACTATCTTCTTCTCCTTACGTAGCTGTTTCAGCGCAGGTTGGGTTCCTCGCCTTAGTGGGAATTGTCGTCGGCGGCGGAATTCGTAAAGGAATTGAGCTTTGTTCCAGAATACTCATGCCTTTGCTGTTTCTCTTCATGATCGTTCTCATTGTTACAGGGCTCATGCAAGAAGGATCTTGGGAGGGAGTGAAATATCTTTTCTATCCGGATTTCAGCAAATTCAGCTTTAAAGCTCTTGTTGACTCGATGGGACTGGTGTTTTTCTCTTATTCCGTCGGTGCCGGCTGCATGCTGACCTATGGAGCATACCTTGATGACAAAACAGATCTCATCAACAGCAGCTTCTGGATTATCACTTTATCCTTAATAGTATCCTTAATGGCAGGCCTTATGATTCTTCCGGCAAACTTTGCTTTCGGAATGGATCCCACCGCAGGCCCGGGCCTAACTTTTATTACGATGCCGGCTATCTTCAGTCAGCTGCCGGGAGGACAATTCTTTGCAGTTGTTTTCTTTGCCTGCTTAATTGTTGCAGCTTTGACCTCTGCTGTTTCAATGCTGGAAATTGATATTACTTGGATGGTTCAAGAGCTTAAGATTTCCCGACCGAAGTCAGTAGTCATCTGCCTGCTCTTTATGCTCGTCCTTAGTATTCCGTGTGCCCTCTCCTTCGGAGTTCTCGCGGATACAAAGTTATTCGGCAAAACTCCTTTCGATTTAGCAGACTTCTTCGTCTCTAACCTTGCCCTTCCCGTCGGCGGCATTATTTCTGCCATCTTAGCTGCTTGGTTTGCTTGGGACAAAGTACATACACAATGGCCCACCAAAGAAGGCTATCCGGCCTGGAAGAAATGGTTACGTATTCTTATCGGAGTCTTTTGTCCTGCTTTAGTGCTGGTTATTATGATCGCCGGCTTAATTTAGTAAACTTGCGGCATAACAAGTTTTGATTAAAGGAAACAAAATGTCTTTGAGCATTGAAAATCTTTTTAAGGCAAGAGATTTTGTGGATCTGAAGAATATTTCAGGTGAACACATTGAACTCACCTTTAAGAATCCAATTGTTGCCATGCTGGCCAAAGGGAAGATTCAAGAAATCGCGGAACAATGCAGCCCAGACTCAGCTTTTAACAGCTGCGAACTTAAAGGCAATGATCTACATATTACCTACAATCCGGAACTTGTAAGCGAAAGACTTCTTTCGGAGATTTTTGTTGGTTCAGATGATCGAGCAAAACTCGCTGCAAAGGAACTTTCTGATTACATCGCAGACAAGATGAAAGCATAATTTCAAAAATGCTTCGAGATCCCGTGCCGAAAAGCGCGGGATTTTTTATTCGAAAGTTAACAAAAAATAAAAACTAAACCATATTTTGAATGTGAGAGCGTTAACGTTCGAGCCCAGCGCTGGGAGAAAGGTGAACCGTAGTTTCAACCAACTGATCTTAACGACCTAACAGCGCACTTGCTTCCATAGTGCAGAACTCCGGATTCTTTATCGGTTCAATGACAACTTGCTGAATCCACAAAGAACCTTTTTGTTCACGGACGAGATTAATTTTTACGCAGGGATTGTCTCGAATGGGATTATTTTCCATATCAAGCAAGTCTATATTCTTTTGAGGAAGAAGTTTTTCTGTTTGAACAATCCACTCCCCCTTAACTGTCTGATCTGGATCCGTAAGAATATTAGAGATTAGGTTTTCTGAAGCAACGGCGGATGTAGAAATAATGGCTGTGGCTAAGAAACTGCTAATGAGTAGTTTGATTGACATTGATACCTCCAAGCCAAAGCATATATCATTTATGAGCATAGTTCTCATCTCGTCTTATTTCTTGGTTTTCTCCTATATTGAGCCTTCTTCATTAAAAATTAAGCTTCAACTAAAATAGCGTTCTAACTTAATTGAACTAAAAGAAATGACGATATCTATATTTGATATGTTTCGGGTCGGAGTTGGACCTTCTTCCTCTCACACCGTCGGCCCAATGAGAGCTGCCCGAAAATTTGCAAACCGTCTGGTCGAGAACGGGCTTCTAGACAAAGTTCAGCGGCTTCAAGTCGATTTACTTGGAAGTTTGGCCGCGACCGGTATCGGCCACTCCACGGATCAGGCAGTACTTCTTGGCTTGATGTTGGAAAGCCCGTCTGAAGTAGATATTGACAGTATCCCAGCAACAATTAAGTCAATTAAAGAAAATAAGATCATTAACCTTGCAAAGCAGCATGAGGTTAAATTTGATTACGACACAGATCTTGTCTTTAAACCGACCGTTGAAGATCCTTACCACACGAATACATTGTTATTTAAAGCATTCGATAAACAAGGAAATATTCTTCTGCAAGAAAAGATCTATTCCGTTGGCGGCGGTTTTATTGAAACCGAAGAAGAGGCTAAAGCAGAGAACAAAAAGTTGTCCTACACAATGGACAAGGAACCAGTATCAGTCCCCTATCCTTATTCAACTGCCAGAGAACTAATCAACTTATGCAAGCAGCACAACAAGACTATTGCTGAATTAGTTCGAGAAAATGAGCTCTCAAGAAAGAGCAATGAAGAAATCGACAAACAATTAGATTACATAGCTTCGGTTATGGACGAATGTCTGCAGAGAGGACTTAGAAACTCGGAAGTCCTCCCGGGACCGTTAAAGGTAAAGAGAAGAGCTAAGACTCTTTTCGAAAAGCTTAAAAACAGCCGTCTTTCTTTAGACCAGGATCCTCTTCAAATTATCGACTGGATAAATGCTTTTGCACTTGCCGTCAGTGAAGAAAATGCAGCCGGAGGCCGTGTTGTCACTGCTCCGACAAATGGAGCCGCCGGTGTTATCCCAGCTGTTTTAGCCTATTACAGAACCTTTGTTAAAGGCAGTTCCCAAGAGGGAATAAGGAACTTTCTTCTCACTGCAGGCGCCATTGGAGCTCTGTACAAAACAAATGCATCTATATCGGGCGCAGAAGTCGGATGTCAGGGAGAAATCGGTGTCGCTTGTTCAATGGCCGCAGCCGGACTTGCGGCAGCTTTAGGCGCAACAAATAACCAAATTGAAAATGCAGCAGAAATTGCTATGGAGCATCACCTTGGGCTCACGTGTGATCCTGTCGCAGGCCAAGTGCAGATTCCATGTATTGAACGTAATGCTGTCAGTGCCGTCAAAGCAGTGAACTCCGTCCGTCTTGCTGTTCAAGGCGATGGTTCTCACTATATTAGTCTTGACCAAGTCATCAAGACCATGTTGGCCACGGGTAAAGACATGAAGACAAAGTACAAAGAGACTAGTTTAGGCGGCTTAGCTGTGTGCATTGTAGAGTGTTAATGTTATAACTAACATGTAGCAGGAGGTTACATGATTAGTATCTTAAAAAAATTAAAACACCAATCAAAGTTATTTGAGCTTTATAAGTTTGTAACCGGAAGAATAGAAGAGGCACAGTTAAAGCAAGTTGCTTCAACGTTGACGCTGACGACTATTCTTTCGATTGTTCCCGCTATTGCCGTCATTATGGCGGCCTTTGCCGCCTTCCCGTTGTTTGCTACTTACCGCGAAAGTCTGGAGCAGTTTCTTTTTTCGACGCTTCTTCCGGAACAATACAGCGTACAAATAATGGGGTATATCAAAGAATTTGCAGAAAAAGCCACCGGCTTGACGATATTCGGTGTAATCGGTCTCGGCGTATCAGCAATTCTTTGTATCGCCACCATTGACGAAGGTTTAAACAGGACATTCCAAGTTAAGCACCTCAGAAACTGGGTAAGCCGTTTCTTGCTTTACTGGGCGCTTCTGACTCTTGGGCCCGTCATTTTAGCCATGAGCTTAGCCGCCTCCTCTTATGTCACCGGTTTAGCTGTCATGGGAAAACTGACAGCGGAATTCCAATGGATTTATCAGCCGGTTCAAGCCCTTATTCAAGGAGTTATCTTAGCCTGTCTATATAAATACGTCCCTAACTGCAGAGTTTTGTGGAAGGACGCGATTATCGGCGGCTGTGTGACAGCCACTGTAATGGCAATATTCCGGTGGGGATTTGGGGTATACATCCTCCGAGGGTCTTACACGACAATCTATGGAGCCTTTGCTGCTATCCCTGTTCTTTTGACCTGGATGTATATTATGTGGATGCTTGTACTTGGCGGAGCTGCCTTAACAGCAACTTTACCGATGCTGCGTGCCACTAGATACTCTGACTTTAATAAAACCGGGAATAAACTTCTGTCTGCGGTGGCTTTAATTAAATTGTTATACGAAGCCAAGCAAAGCGGCAATCCAATCATGACAGACATTGAACTTGCCGATAAATCGGGGAGTTATCCCAATGCTGTCGACCATATTCTTTCTCGTCTTTTAGCTAAACACTATGTCGTAAGAATCGGGGAAAAATACTCCGTGAGCTGGGCATTGTTGGTAGATGGAAACAAGGCCACCCTCAAGGAGGTCTTTGAAGAATTTGCCGTTGATACGAGCAATTCTTTGCTGACCTCGGATGAATCTGAAAGAGTTTGGATTGAATCCGGTCTGAACGACCAATGGCTTAACACTCCTATTGCTCAGATATTCTCAGCCTCTCATGCTGGTTCGCAAACCTAACGTTATCAGGGGATAAAAACTCGAAGAAAAGCTCTTCCGAACATGCTTGAGCTCTATATTCCTAGGCTTAAACCTTCTTTTCTTTTTCCTTTATCTGCCTAGCGTATCGGCTTTCTGCACTTGTACAGCAATTTGCTTTATGTTTCGTTCCAACCTAGAGAATTCTATGAGTTAGCACGAGGACTTTCCTTCCATGTACGTGATAAATTTATCTCTCGGAGTTCCAAGTAGGTATTGGACTTTGTATTCGTTTGCACGCCCATCGTCCGGATGGGCCTGAATATGGTTTACCGCCGGCTTTATTCAGCCAGCAGGCCCCACTATTTGATTGTAGCCCTATCCGCTAAACCACAGCCCTGCACTAAATATCTCACCTACCGTGCGCAGTAGAGAAGCACCCTGATGGGCACACCATAAACTAAGTCCTTGCCTAAGAAAGACAAGGACTGAATTAGCATGCAGGATTATTCTCGGCCTCAGAAATTATTTAAAACCTAGCGTAGATGCTGTTGTAGAAAGAGTTTTGGAAGCCGAAACATAAAAAACTATTCTAGGGGATTAATTTTACTTACCAGAAGTTGTTTTTACTGCTGCAGAGTTGAGTTTCTTCATAACCTTCTGGGCATCCGAATTAACTTTCCTGAATTCCCACACAACTTGACTTGCTGTGCGATTAAAACCTTCAGGATCATGAAAGCCCTGGGAATAGTCGGTTAAATAGAAATCTCTGGTTGCCAAGTGCTTTTCATAAGCGTTTTTAAGGTTCTTTAATTGAGGCTCAGGAATCTCAATTTCCCCTTCTTTGACACGATTCAGAAGTTTCTGTGCAACCTTAGCTTCCATCTCCATTTTCTGTGTACGGATCCGGTATTCCTGCTGAATAGCTTCGATTGTGTAGAGAGCCTGTCCGTAATCGGTCCAATTATCTTTAGAGCCAGGACCATGACATTCGCTTCTCATACACGTATTTTGTACCTTTTCTTTTGGAAGGCTCGGTTGGTGTTCGAATCTATTGTCGATTTTTGCAAAATGGCAATCTGTGCAAGTCACGCCAGCTTTTCCGTGTTTGCTGGAAATTAAAATCTCAACGTGTGCATGATTATTACCTTTTACCTGCTTTACATTAGTTGTTTTGTCGATCCCGTCATACCAACCTAATTTTTTAAAGAATTTCCAGCTAGAAATCGGATCAGAGTGGAACTCGGTCGAATAAAAGTTGACGCCGGCCTTTTTAAGATCCTCCTCTGTAACTTTTTTACCGTCGGATACTTTTGAGAAGGTCAAGTACCGGTTGGCTGCGTTGTGACAGTTTCCGCACATGAAGTTCGCATTGTAGTCTTTCAAGATACCAATCTTGCGTTTATAGCCTCTTACTCCCATCTCAACTACTTCAATTGGTGTCATACCCTTTGAGCCGACATTTTGTTGGTAGATATTGTCTTTTCCATCTTTACCTGTCATTGACTCAATCAAAGGGTCAAAGATGATCCTGGGTTCTGCTGAGTGTGGGTCATGACAGAAGTTGCAGTTGAAACCGGATTTAATATTCTTGATAAGCGGGACTACAGGACTGTCAATTTGCAACCCACCAGGGTTTTCGCCCATCTCATACTTATATTCAAGAATGTTGTCTGTTGTCTTACATCTCATGCAGTAAGAAAGTTGGCTGGTTTCACGCCCTTTGTGTGGACGCCACCCTATACCGATAGTATCACCCTGCATTTGATCTGTGTTTTCCTGAGCAGTGTCAGATAAGACATTCCATGGTTTATTTTGTGGGACAGCCTGTTCTTTTTTAGAATCGTACTTGAACCTTCCATTGGCGCGATTTGCCACAAGATCAACCATAAGTCCAGAATGGAATCGAGGAAGTTTTTGCTGAAGGATTCTCGGCCAGCCGTCCTCAGTATCTCTTATGAAAGCATATGAATTATTCCCTCCCTTTCTAGCCCAAGCATAGTGATATTTTGGATCCATAAGATCTTTATGTTCCTGAGAATGGCATTGAGAACAGCTTTCATAAGCAAAATTAGTAGCAGGTCGTGTCTTTGGGCCCGGTGCTGACATATGTTCCGCTGGAACCGTATGACAACTTCCGCAGTTAACATTCTTGTGGGCTCCCCGGTTATGAAGTTTATTTATAGTCTGATGGCAAGCGAGACAAGTTTCATTATTTACAGGATTTTTCGGTTGAACGACGGGTGTTCCTGCTGCGCGGTTGGTTCCTAGTGCGTAAACGTTCAGAGATGCAACCGCAAAGAGTAATGAGACAACAAATTTCCACCGCATTTTATTCTCCTTGGTGATTTAACATAGGCTTCATTAAAACATCTGAAGTTCTAAGACGAAGGACCAATTTGGCACTAACGGTAGGAAAAGCATCCAATTTGAAATTATTTTATGGAACCATTTTTATCACTAAGTAGGTTTATTGAAGTAAGTAATTGTCTTTAGCCTCCTCCAACAATGAAGAAACGTAGGAAAACTCTCGTGTTCCTGACGGGTAAAAACTAAGGAGTTTTTCTAAGTGAATAGCCGCCATTTCAAATTTATTGTTACGTAGGAACCATCGAGCTGCCAAGTACCAGACCATAGGATTTTGAGAATCAACGATTGTTGCACGAATAAACTCCTGTTCGGCCCGCAAATTGTGAAGAGTATTTGTTGAAGAAGCTAAAAGAGAAGCACGTTCTAAAAGAAAGGCTGAATCGTTGGTCAATTTATCCTTTCCTACATTAAACGCCTTATCCATCACTTCAATCGCCTCTTCAGTGCGTGCCTGACGGCTCAAATTTTGAGCGTACGCAAGGAGTGCTCTTAAATCATTCGGAGACTCCTTTAAAAAACTGACCATTCGATCCTCTGAAAGTTCCGAGGGCTGAGACGAGGAGGAATAGTCAGAAAGAGAAGGATGACCTAATTGAAAGTAAAGATAAACAGCAAAAATTGTCAATGTCGCAAGAATTGCAACTGTTAACCTTTTTTCAGTTTTTTTGCTGAAAAATGTTTTAGAGGCATCAACTTCACTGTTCTCTTCTAAAATTCGCCGATGCAGTTCTTCAGTTTGGGACTCAAACTCTTTCTGTGAAAGCAATCCGTTTTCTTTGAGATTATTCAACTCCGTCCAATTGTTCCTGTGAATAAGCAAATTACTGTTTGAATTATTCTCATTTTTTCGCTCTCTTAAGCAGAGGGAAGTAACCAAAAATAGAAAACACGTCATTAAGAAAAAAATCCCCCAGAACATAAAAGAACTCCTCTGTTATCGATTTGACAAAGTATAAATTTGCATTGCACAGATAAAAAACTTGAGAATCGACTCTCTAGGAGAGGGATAGAGGGAACCCTTACTAAAAAAAATGAAAAATTAACTTGTTTTCTCATCTGGTTTAAAGTTAAAAGAGATTAATAAATGAACCCTACCTAAGGCATGAAAACATCGCAGCATGGAATTTTTTTGAATTTGTTCCTTTCCAGACACGCCAATGCGGCTCCTTTGTCAGAACAGCTTTATGCTCAAATTAAAGATCTTGTCTCCAAAGGCTTTCTGGCACCCGGAGATCTTCTTCCACCATCTCGTCACTTATCCGTAAAGCTTGGCATTGGGAGAAACACGGTAGTCCGAGCCTATCAGCAGCTTGTTCAGGAAGGTTTTGCTTACTCTCAGGTAGGGCACGGAACACGTATTTCAGAGTCCTTCCTTCAAAGAACTTCTGTGGAACAAAAATCCCATGATGATTCTTTCGTTAGACATCCAAAGATGGCCTTAAATTCTAGGGCCGAAGTGGGAGAGAGTACATATCGGATAGGAGTTGATCCTGAACTTCCCTTTTCTTTAATGAGCCCCGATCTCCAAACAATCCCGGGAAAGAAATGGGTTCAACTTGTTACTCGATGCCAAAAAATTCCTTGGCGTCACAACGGCTTCTCTATGCCAGAGGGTATTCCTGATTACCGTCAAGCTGTAGCAAAAACTTTAAAAGAACACCGTGGAATTGTTTGTGATTATCAACAGGTTGTTGCAGTGAGCAATATCAGGCAAGGTTTAGCCCTTTGTGCTCAGCTTCTTTTTGAGCCAGGCGATGAGATTGCCGTAGAAAATCCAGGATATCAAGTTCATCATAATTTACTTCGTTTCTATGGCTTGAAATTGATCCCCATTCCTGTAACCGATAACGGGTTAGATTTGACAACTTTGTTCAGTCTTGAAAAACCGCCCAAGGCAGTCTTAGTAGCACCTAACAATCAGTTTCCCACTACAGCGGTAATGAGTGAAAATTCTAGAAAAGCCCTGGAAGAGTGGGCTAACCTAAAAAACTGTTGGATCATCGAAGATGATTACGACGGCCATATTTCTCATGAAAAATACCCTTCCCCGTCAATAGCGGTATTCGATCCTCTCTGGACGAATACCATCCATCTAGGGTCTTTTTCAAAATCAATTTATCCGGGCTTTAAACTTGGGTATATGGTTATGAACAGGTCTTTAGTGAAAGCTTTTGCAGGAGCCCGATTATTTTCCGATCGCCAGTGCTGTGAAAACCATGAAGTTGTACTAGCTAACTTCATTAATGAAGGAAATTTTGAATCGCATCTAAGAAAGCTCAGGAATACTCTAAATTCACGAAGAAATGTATTGTTAGCTGAGCTAGAAAAGAATTTGACTATTTTCGGAAAATGGAAAGTTCCTAAAAATGGTGGCCATATTTGTTTTGAATTTTATCAATCTATTGACGATGTCACTTTATCAGCTTTTTTAAAACAAAAGTACCGCATTGTTTGCCGCCCTCTGAGTCCTCAGTATCTGACAAATGATAAAAAATTTGGTTTTATCTTAGGCTTTTCAGGATTTTCAGAGGAGGCATTAATCCGAGCAGTTGGTGTTTTAAAGAAAGGAATAGTAGATTTTATTCAAAACACTCCGAGTTATTCTCAGATTTTACCTTACTGAGGTTAAGCTAAAAGTTCTGTCGTTGACCCCTGAATTCTCGAAACTAAGATTAGTTTCTTTTCAAATATTCACAAACTTGAGTTTAACCAGAGATCGTTGAAATGCCATTGCACAAATACAAAGATAAATCAAAGATAAATGCGGCGGCAGAAGAATGAGATGTCAAGAAATTTCTTTAGGCAGCAAAGTATTCATCATCTATCTCTGTGCTTGATCCTGATTCTTCAAAGGCGATTAAAACAAACTAAGAAAAATCCGCGGGATACGCCAAAAATTATGGATGAACTGAACAGCATCGTTTTGTTCCGCCACGATGTAGAAGAATATGCGTCACTCACTATTAGCAATAAAAGCTGAAACGATATAGAGAAGCTGGGAGTCGAAACACCGGCCCTTCTTGCTTGTAATCTGGGAGTGGAATTCAGGTTTTAGGCGCGACAGCAACATAAAGAAAGTCCGAAATCACTTTTTGACTTCGGAAAAGAATTATGGCGGAGTGGACGGGAATCGAACCCGCCCCTCTTGCTTGTAATCTCGGAGTGGAAATTCAGGTTTTAGGCGGGACAGCAACATAAAGAAAGTCCGAAATCACTTTCTGACTTCGGACCAGAATTTTGGCGGAGTGGACGGGACTCGAACCCGCGACCCTCGGCGTGACAGGCCGATATTCTAACCAACTGAACTACCACTCCATTTGGTGGATGCTGAGAGTCTCGAACTCCCGACCTACGCCTTGTAAGGGCGCCGCTCTACCAACTGAGCTAAGCATCCGTTGCGAGAACAACTCGGTTCTCATCAACAACAGAACGCTATTCTACAGCATCTTTTAAAAATTTGCCAGCCTTAAATTTAGGAACTTTTTTAGCTGGGATTTCAATTTCTTCATTAGTGTGAAGATTTCTTGCTTTTCTTGGAGCTCTTTCAGCAACAGAAAATGTACCGAATCCGGCCAAAACAACTTCATCACCTTTCTTCAAAGCATTTAATACATTGTTGGTGAAAGCGTCCAAAGCCCTTTGGGCTGAGGCCTTAGAGATATCGCACTCAGAAGCAATTGCTTCGATCATTTCGCTTTTATTCAATTTAAACTCCCTTTAGGAATAAAACTACTTGTCAAAATTTTGGCGCAAAGCAGGATTCATCTTGTCTGTTGTAAAACACTTTTAACAGAGTTTTCTTTACAATTATTAACAATATGAAAAAGTGCTTTTTTAGTGCTCCAAAGCAATCTCGGTAATTATAACTATCTGAACGTTGTTAAATTACCACAATGATGATTTTTTGACTGAAAATCAATGCTTTTTCGATCTCTTTTTGGGTTTTATCTCAAATTTTTTCAAAAAATGACAAAACAAGTGAGTCAAAATACCCAAAACAAGGGATATCCCCTCTCTCGCAATCGATTTCTTAATTATTCAAAAGAAAAAGACTGAAAAATTTCAATATTGAAAGATCCATATCTGCATAGAAATCAAACTGCATTTCTGATGATTTTTGCAAGAAATTTGAAGACTATTGTGGTTTAAACAAACGAGCAAAAGAAAACCTCCCGGACTTTTCCAAGGAGGTTAATAGTTCAACAAATTAGACGTGCGAAGTCGAACGACTTAATAAAGGTTCAGGAACTGTTATTGGCTGGATGGTCGGTTCTTCTTTCAAAGGTTCCGGCAGATGTTCCAAACCATTTTCTAATACCTGGTCGATGGTACGAACAGGAAGAATGTTCAAACCTTCTTTGACATTAGCCGGAACTTCTTCCAGATCTTTAATGTTTTCTTCCGGAATAAGAACAGTCTTAATGCCGCCTCTTAATGCAGCCAGAAGTTTTTCCTTCAAACCGCCAATCGGCAAGACTTCTCCGCGAAGTGTAATTTCACCGGTCATGGCGACATCGGCTTTTACGGGAATACTGGTCAACGCAGAAACTAAACCTAAAGTAATCGCAGAACCTGCACTTGGTCCATCCTTGGGAATAGCTCCTTCAGGGAAGTGAACGTGAATGTCCGTTTCGCTAATCTGCTTATAAGAGATTCCCAAACGAGATGCTCTTGAACGAACTACTGTGCGAGCGGCTTCAATTGATTCTTTCATGACGTCGCCAAGAGAGCCGGTACGAGTAATAACTCCTTTGCCCGGCATTGTGGCAACTTCAATAGTAAGAAGATCTCCGCCGACCTCTGTCCAAGCTAGACCTGTAACTTGACCTACCAAGTCTTTTTTATTCTTCATGCCGAAGTTAAAGCGTTTAACCCCTAAATAATCTCCGAGGTTCTTTGACGTAACTACAGTTCTGCCGGAAGTTTTCTTTAACAAAAGATCTTTGACCACCTTACGGCAAATCTTGCTGATCTCTTTTTCCAAACCACGAACGCCTGCTTCTCTAGTGTAGAAACGAACAATATCAACGATTGCATCCTTTTCTATCTTTAGCTCTTTGGCCATTACGCCGTTAAGCTTCACCTGCTTAGGAATAAGATGGCGTTGAGCGATATGAACCTTTTCATCCTCTGTATAGCCGGAAAGGAAAATAACTTCCATTCTGTCCAGGAGAGGAGCCGGAATGTTCATAGAGTTGCTTGTGGCAATAAACATCACATCAGACAAGTCAAACTCGACTTCTAAATAGTGATCTTGGAAAGTACTGTTTTGTTCCGGATCCAGTACCTCCAGCAAAGCCGCCGCAGGGTCTCCTCTATAGTCCATTCCCATCTTGTCAACTTCATCAAGAAGGAATAATGGGTTATTTACACCGGCCTTATTGATACTCTGCAAAATACGACCGGGCATAGAGCCAACGTAAGTTCTCCTGTGACCTCTGATTTCGCTTTCATCCCTCACGCCGCCTAAAGCCATACGAACAAACTTTCTTCCTGTTGCTCGGGCAATAGACTGACCTAAGGAGGTCTTTCCAACACCGGGAGCACCAACTAAGCAAAGAATTGGAGAGCGGACTTTTTTGACGCGGCTCTGAACTGCTAAATACTCGATAATTCTTTCTTTGACTTTCTCCAAGCCATAATGATCTTCATCGAGAACCTTAGCAGCTCTTGTTAAATTACAGTTAATCCTGCTTCTCTTGGACCATGGCAATCCGAGCATAGTATCCAAATAGTTGCGTATAACGTTGGCTTCCGCACTATTCGAACCCATCATTCTTAACTTTTTGAGTTCAGAATTTGCCTTCTCAGTAGCCTCTTCGCTCATCTTGGCCGAAGCGATCTTCTCTTCATATTCAGTGAACTCTTGTTCGTTCTGACCAAGTTCTTTCTGAATGGCTTTAACCTGTTCATGGAGATAGTAGTCTCTTTGACTCTTCTCCATTGACTGTTTTACGCGTCCTCTGATGCGCTTTTCAGTTTGCTGAATATCTAACTCTTGTTCAAGAAGAGTCAGAAGAGTTTCCATTCTCTTAACTGCATTCGTCCCTTCAAGAAGAGTCTGTTTTCTGTTCGGGGCAATCATAAGGAGCTGGGCGATCATATCGACCAGCTGGTGTCCGTCAGACAACGTTTGAATCTTGTTTAATTGATCCGGAGTGATGCGTTTGTTGTTCTTCTGATAAGTATCAAATGTTGAGAGCAATGCCCTTCTAACGGCCTCGAAAGAAGGATCATCTACAGGGATTTCTTGGACTTCTTCATAAGTTGCAGTTAAAGCTCCGTCATTTAATGTTCTGAAGTTTTTAACCTTACAGCGGAAAAGTCCTTCCACTAAAACCTTATGAGTTCCGTCCGGAAGTTTTAATGTCTGAATAACTCTTGCAACTGTTCCCACATCAAAAAGATCAGAAGCAGTTGGATCTTCTGTCGAAGCTTCTTTCTGTGAGAGAAGAAGAATTCTATTTTTTCCTGTGCTGCTTTCTGTTGCTCTACGTAAAGCTGCCAATGACTTGGGCCTTCCTACGTAAAGAGGCATAATCATGTGCGGGAAAAGCACAACATCTCTTAACGGCAAAACAGGAATTGCTTTTGAAACTCTATTTGTCATTGATTTCCTAACGTTATTTTTTTCCATTTCACAATGTCCAGATGGGGGCTTTCCTAAATTATTCAAGTCTACTTTTACAGTTCCTCACTTTTGTATTTCAAATACACCCCTCTGTATTTCTTTGAACTTACTTTTGAGTATAAAACGACATTTAGAAATTGAAGGCCTTAGAAGAAAAGAAAATGAGTAACAAAAACGGCGATTTATCGAAATTTTTGCGCTTTTCTAGCTCAATACCTGAATAATCCTTCCTTTAACTCCAGCCATACGTGCTTTTTACGGAAAAGGCCTCAGCATCTCTGCCAAGGCCTTTCAGGTAATGTCTTAAAGACTATGAGTCTGACGAAATTCTTGGATTCGGTTCACTATCCAAAAACTCTTCATACTCAGCCTTTCCATTTCTGATTGTCTCGGCCGTAACTACAACTTTCTTAACTTGTTTATTGTCGGGCACTTCGTACATGGCTGCCATCAATGCCTTTTCAATAATCGATCTAAGACCTCTGGCACCGGTCTTTCTTTCCTTAGCCAGTAAAGCAGCTTCTTTGAGCGCTTCAGGTTTGACTTCCAAAATCACATTTTCCATTTCAAACAACTTGGCAAATTGCTTGATAACCGCATTTTTCGGTTCGGTCAAAATACGAATCAGAGCATCTTCATCCAAATTGTCCAAGGTTGTGATGATGGGAAGTCGGCCTACCAATTCCGGAATTAAACCGAAATGCACTAAATCTTTGGCTTCGATATCGTGAAGGATCTCTCCTTCACTTCTTTCGTCTTCGCCGCGAACTTCAGCCTCAAAGCCTATACCGCTCTTTTCTGTTCTTCTGCGGATAATCTTATCCAAGCCCTCAAATGCACCACCGCAAATAAAAAGAATATTTGTAGTGTCGACCTGAATATTCTTTCCGTTAGGATGTTTTCTTCCGCCTCCGGGAGGAACAGAAGCAACGGTGCCTTCTACCAACTTAAGAAGTGCCTGCTGAACGCCTTCACCGGAAACATCTCTGGTGATGGAAGGATTTTCACTTTTACGAGCAATCTTATCAATTTCGTCTAAGTAAATAATGCCGGTCTCGGCCTTCTTAACATCAAAATCACAACTCTGAAGGAGCTTCAGAATCACATTTTCTACGTCTTCTCCCACATAGCCGGCTTCGGTCAAAGTGGTTGCATCAGCAATAGCAAAGGGAACATTCAGCATCTTTGCCATTGTCTGAGCAAGAAGTGTTTTGCCGGAACCTGTCGGGCCTAAAAGCAAGATATTGCTCTTTTGAATTTCCAGATCCTCGCCGTCACCGTTCCCCTGAAACTTGTTCTTCAGCCTCTTATAGTGGTTGTAGACGGCAACGGAAAGAACTTTTTTAGCCTCTGCCTGTCCAATCACGTACTGGTCAAGGTTCTCGCAAATTTCCCTTGGAGTCGGGATCTTCTTATTCAGGATAGATTCGCTTACTGCTGCAGCTCCGGCTGCCTCAGAATCTTTTGCAGACGCAGGAGAAGAAGCAGACAGACCGGATTGCTTCATTGCTTCGGCAATAACGCCGGAGTATTCAGCCAGCTGGCGAGTGCAGTCTTTGCAAATATAGCTGTCCCCTTCGCTGGATTTGTAAATCGCCTCGTACTGCCCTTTCTTGGCTCCGCAGAAGGAGCACACAGGATCTTTGCTTCCAAACTTCATTGTCTCACCCCGGAATTAAGCCTTAGCCTGGATTTCTGAACGTTTTGTAAATACACGGTCAATAATGCCGTACTCTTTAGCTTCCAAGCTGCTCATAAAATTATCTCTCTCGGTGTCTTTAGCAATCTTTTCGATGGTCTGACCTGTATGAGAAGCAAGGATTCCGTTTAAGCGGCTTCTCAATTCCAAAATTTCTTTGGCCTGAATCTCGATATCAGCTGCGGTACCTTGAGAACCGCCGGAAGGCTGATGAATCATAATTCTGGAGTTCGGGAGAGCATAACGCTTACCTGCGGCTCCAGAAGCCAACAAGAAAGCGCCCATTGAGGCGGCCATACCTAAGCAGATTGTTGAAACATCAGGCTTAATAAACTGCATAGTGTCGTAAATAGATAGACCGGCGTAGACGCTCCCTCCCGGAGAGTCAATATACAGAGAGATGTCTTTATCAGGATTTTCGCTTTCTAAGAAAAGAAGCTGAGCAACGACCAAATTAGCACTCTGTTCAGTCACAGGTCCAACAAGAAAAATCACACGATCTCTCAACAGTCTGGAATAGATGTCGAAGGAGCGTTCACCTCTTCCGCTCTGCTCGATTACCATTGGGATCAAATTGTTCATAGTAGGAGGAGTGAAAATCTTATCTTGCATGTTTTATTCCTAAAGACAAATGGGCGATGACTTTGCAGCCCCCGCCCAATTAAAAACCTAAATCAAGAATTTGAATTAAGCCTGTGCAGCCATCAAATCTTCGAATTTAACAGTTTCTTTCTGAGTATCAGCATTCTTCAATGCCCAATTTACGACATTGTTTTCAAGAACAACACCGATCAATTCGGACTTGCGCTGTGGGTCATTCAAGTACCAGTTGATAACTTCTTCCGGATCTTCGAAGCTCTTGGAGATATCTGTAGCCAATGCTTTAACTTCTTCCGGAGTAGCCTTAATGTCTTCTGCCTTGATGATTTCCTGAATCAGGAGACCTAAACGAACACGGTTAGTAGCTGCATCAAGCATCAATTCCTTGTTGGCGAAAACAGTGTCAGGAAGAGTCAGGCCGCGGGCCTTGAGCATTTCTTTCTGAGCTTCAACCATCTTCAAACGTTCTTCTTCAACCAAAGCGTGAGGAACAGGGAATTCAGTGGCCTTCAAGAGAGCATCCATAACGCTCTGTTTTGTCTTGTTGGTCAATCTGTTCTTGAGTTCGCGTTCAAGGTTTTCTTTAACATCAGCTGTCAACTGAGCAACGCCGCCTTCAGTGATACCCAAAGAAGCAGCAAATTCATCATTCAATTCTGGAAGATGAGGCTCTTCAACTCCAGTGAGTTTGACCGTGAAGGAAACTTCTTTTCCGGCCAATTCCTGAGAAGGGTATTCTGCAGGGAATGTGAGCGGGAAAGTCTTTTCTTCACCGATAGCCATGCCCTTGATAGCATCTTCAAAAGCCGGAAGCATCTGACCTGCACCGAGAACAAACTTGTAGTTATCAGCTTTGCCGCCTTTGAAAACTTCACCGTTAAGCTTGCCTTCGAAGTCAACTGTAACCAAGTCGTTATCTTGAGCCGGTCTTTCAACTTTGGAGTAAGTTGTACGCTGTTTGCGCATTACGTCCAATGTCTTGTTTACGTCTTCTTCAGTAAGAGCGCATTCGTATTCAGTAACCTTAACACCTTTGAGGTCAGGCACTTTAACTTCCGGGAAAACTTCGAAAGCAACTTCGAACTTAACAAGGCCTTCTTCGTCCTGCTTTTCAGCCGGATAGATAGAGGGCTGGCCGACAATTTCAAACTTGCCTTCCTGCAAAGCTTTAGAAGCTGCATCAACAGCCAACTGGTTGATAGCTTCTTGTTCAGCTTCGAAACCATAAGTGGCGGCAACCATGCTCATCGGAGCTTTGCCTGGACGGAAACCATGGAATTTTGCCTTCTTGGCATACTGTTTCAAGCGCTTCTGAACTTCTTTTTCAATGTCAGCGCGAGAAACGGAGACTTCAACCTTTCTTTCAAGCGGATTCGGTTCAACTTTAACTGCTTCTTCTTTGGCAGGTTCAGCAACTGCGGTTTCAGCTTTAACTTCTTCAGCGGCTGGAGCTGCTTCAACTTGATCTTTTGTTTCTGTCATTTTCTGTTTTTCCTCTCGACCCGGAAGAGCCGAGCCGTCCAAATAAAAATATTCTTTAGTATCAATAAAGAGGCCTAAAAATCACTAGGCCATTTAGTAAACGGTTAATTATAACGACTTCCTTGAATTACACAATTTTGTTGCTTAAAAACTTTCTATCAATGTTAAGAATCTTTTCTTGTTTTTCTTTAAGTGTTGAAAAGTACGAAGTTAGACAACGCAAAACCTGCTAGAAAGCAGAAAAAGATTGAAAAAACATCCGTGAACGTCTTTGGAACAAAAAATATGCTTTAGAACTTTGCTTCGTATTTTGAAGCCAGTGATTTGAAAGAGGCTGGCAGGGGAAGAAGGATTCGAACCCTCGAATGCCGGAATCAGAATCCGGTGCCTTAACCAGCTTGGCGATTCCCCTGCAAGTGAAGCGTGATATTACACAACTCTAAAAAAAATTGCAAATCGTCTTTTAATTTGTCAAAAGACCGATGACCTGCATGAGAAGAAATCCTGCACATAAGAATACAAAATTAACTTTCATCATTTTTTCAATAAGTTGTAAATCTTTTCTAGCTTCAATTCTTTCTTGAGCTTGGTACTCTTTCGGATATCTCATAATCTACCCCCAAAGTTTCTCTATAGGGATTTTACCAATATCCACTTAGTATTTCCACTTAGAAGATTGCAACGATTCCTTATATTGGTCTTTTCAATTGCTCAAATAGATTACATGAATCGGCTATTAGTGGTCGCTTTTAATACCTGCTCCGCACATTGACAGTAGGGAGTCCGGGGTGTGCCCATAAATTTTGCAGTATTGCTCATAGGCAGCCAGAGCCGCCGCCGTTGTATGCTCGGCGTAAATGCCCCTAGCAGCCAGTTTGCGGCGTGCGGGAAGAATTTCTTCTTCCGGTGCCGTCACAACACGAATGTTATGCCGTTTAATCATGTCCATGATCTCCTCTGCTCTTGCTGGCTTGCCAATCGCAATTCCCTCGGCCAAAGTGGGGACAGGAGTAATTTCAGCGAGATGATCTAATTGTTTTTCAACAGTTTCAAAGAAAGGTGCACAACCGCTTGCTTGGATGGCAATAACCTGCGGGAAATGAGATATAACACCTGAAGCCAAAAGATGTTCTAAAGCCAACACAGCTCCGATAAACAATGTTCCGTTTCCTAATTCAATAAAAATATTTTCCGGAATACGTTTCAACTGCTCATAGGTCTCGTAGATATAAGTTTTTGTTCCCTCATAGAAGAATGGATTAAAAACGTGGTTGGCGTAATAGGCTCCTTCAGTAACGACTTTTTCTCTGCATACATCCGCACAATGATCTCGGGTTCCGGGTACAACGACCGCTTTAGCTCCGAATGCCTCAATCATAGAAATCTTTTTAGGACTTGTTCCTTCCGGCACATAAATTTCGCAATCGATGCCTACTCTTGCGCAATAAGCAGCTACAGCCACACCTGCATTTCCGCTGGAATCCTGGACGCACTTTTTGACACCGATTTCTTTCAAATGAGCAACCAGTGCGGCTGCGCCTCTGTCTTTAAAAGAAAGAGTCGGCATCATGTAATCCATCTTGACCATGACATCCTTGTCAAAAGAGATGATCGGGGTTCTGCCCTCTCCCATCGTGACATCGCGCCAGCTCTCCCCTTCGATGTTCATAAAAGCCCGATAGCGGAAAAGACTCCATTCATTTTTATCGATTAGCTTTTCTTCAAATTTGGGAAACTCATTAGGAAGAGAAAACAATCCGCCGCAAGAGCATGAAGCTTGAGGAGTATGTGTCGGCGTTAATTTCCCACATTTGCTGCAAATGAAATTCATAAAAAAATCCTTGAGAGCTGAGTTGAGATACAGGAATAATAATCTTTGGACACGCCGTTATCGCGTTGCTCTAACAAAAAAAAGCCCGCGATATGCGAGCTCTTTACGTTGAAAAAACGAAATTATGATGCGTAGCTTTCAGCTATTCCTTTGACAACTTCCATAGATTCTTTAGCCGCTCCATCCAGGAATACTGCGAAATCTACGTTCGCTCCGTCGTCGGCGCAGTCAGACATTACTCTAATAACTAAGAATGGAATCTTATTTACCGCGCAGACTTGGCCGATGGCACCGCCTTCCATTTCTACGGCAACTGCTTTAAAGGTTGCTGCAATTAATTCTCCCTTGACGGTATCTTTCATAAACTGATCGCCGGTCGCAATAACTCCGGTTACGCACTTGAAGTCCTTATCTCTTGCACTTTCAAGAGCAAGCTCTTGAAGAGCTTTATCGGTTTCAAAGAAAATCTGATTGAGGCCCGAAACCATTCCGATAGGATCCCCTAAGCCGGAAGTATCCATATCATGCTGGCATACTGCGGTAGCAACAACCATGTCTCCAACCTCTAAGTCAGGAGAAAGAGCTCCGGCCACACCGGTATTAATAATTTTGTCCACGCCGAACTTCAAAATCATTGTCTGTGCACAGATAGCTGCAAAGACTTTCCCGATGCCGCACTCAGCGATAACAACAGGAGTTCCGTTCAAAATTCCTTGGTTGAACTCGATGCCGCTGATAGTAGTTACCTTCAGATCTTTCAGTTCTTTTTTGAGGCCTTCAACCTCAACTTTCATTGCTCCAATAATGCCAATCATTGCTTTTCCTTAATTAAGAAATCGGTTCGCCTTCTGCATTGAAAAGAGGCAATTTTTCTAAGAAAAGGATATCGTCGCGATCAGCCGCTTCCCCTTCAGCAAGAATAGCCATCTTTCCAACAACGTTAGCTCCGCATCTTTCAGCCAGCTCTTCTAATGCCTCCAAAGATTTCCCGGTTGAAATAACGTCGTCAACGATTAATACTTTCTTCCCCTTCATGGTTTCGACATCGAGCTGATCTAAATAGAGCCTTTGCCGAGCGGCTGTGGTAATAGACTGAACTTCAACAAAGAAAGGATCAACCATGTAGAGTTTCTTACTCTTTCTGGCGACGATATATTTAGCATCTCCCCTTTGTCTTGCCATTTCATGGACTAAAGGGATACCTTTGGTCTCTGCAGTAAGAACGTAATCAAATTCAGGAGCAATCTTAAGAAGCTCTCGGGCGCAATGCTCAGAAAGCGAAGGGTCTCCAACAATGATAAAAGCTCCAATGTAAAGATCATCATTAATTGCGCAAAGAGGCAATGCTCTTTCCATACCTGCAATATTAATCTTGTATGTTTTCACCATCACACCGATAAATTCAACCAAATATGGGTTAATCCTACTTCAAAAATAGCCTAAAAACCAAATAAACGCTCAGGCACTCAAGCAGGATTAGTCATTATTGGATCAAGTGGGGGAAAGAGAGAAGATTTCTGCCCATTAATGAGACCAAAGAAATCTCTTTTGCTCGTCAAAACTTAGAAAAACGGAACTTTTCTTTTTTCGAAAAATCTCGCAGACCAACTCCCACCTAAGTAATTTCCATCTATTTCTGTTTTTCAGTGCCCCAATTTTGAAGAACCGCAGAAATTATTGTTAACATATTGACAATGGAAAAGGAACCCACAAAGCTTCCTTTTCCTAACTGCACATCCATTGTCCAAGATGGAAGCCATAAGCCGTGAAGTTATAAAAACTAAGAAAGACTAGCGGCTTTGTATTGCCTCTAATTTTTAAAACTCAATCCACACAAATAGGAGATTCAACATGAAGCACTTGTTCGGCAAAGCGCTTTTTACCCTCGCCTGTGCAGGGTTAATGACAGCCGTATCCGCCGCATATAAAGCAGAATACAAATTAAGCGTCGTTCCAGGAGCCACTTCCGGCTGGGGACAAACAGCAACTTTCTTTGCTGACTGCGTAAGAAACAAAACCGACGGAAGAGTCAACATTAAGCCTTATTTCGGCGCTCAGCTGATGGCAGGCAAACAAACATCCGAGCTTCTTTTGGTTCGCCGCGGCGCCATCGACTTTGCTCTTGCCTCCACAATTAACTGGTCCCCGCAGATCAAAGAACTTAACTTGACTGCCCTTCCTTTCTTTGTAGCCAACAATCCTAACCGTTACAAAGCTATGGATGCCATCGAAGCCGGAAAGTCGGGCAAGATGCTTCAAGACGCTATCGAAAAAACAGGGGTTAAATTCATCGGGTGGTCCGAAAACGGTTTCCGCGAACTGACAACCAGCAAGGGTCCAATCAACAAACCTGAAGATATGAAGGGCATGAAGCTTCGCGTTTGCGGCACCCCGATCTTCATTGATATTTTCACAGCTTTAGGCGCCAATCCGCAGGCTATTAACTGGTCTGAAGCCGTTACCGGTTTCCAACAAGGCATTGTTGACGGTCAAGAAAATCCGACCAACGGCATCAACATCCCAATGAAGATGTGGACATGGCACAAGCACATGACCGATTGGCATTACATGATTGACCCACTCTTCTTGACAGCAAACAAGAAAGTTTGGGACGGTTTCTCCAAAGAAGACCAAAAAATCATTCTTGAATGCGCAGCTGAAGCAGAACTTTACGGCAAAGCCCTCTCCCGCTTAGGCTTTGACAATGGCGAAGCCTTAGCTTACTTGCAGAAGATCGGTAAAGTTCCTGCCGTCAGCGATCCTAATGCTGAATTGAAGAAGAACGGTATGGAAGTAACAAGCTTCACACCCGAACAAATTCAAGCCTTCTACAAAGCAACTCAGCAAGTTCGCGACAACTGGACAAAGAAGATTGGTCCTGAACTCGTGAAAGCCGCTGAAGCAGACATGAAAGCCGCTCAGTAATTGAACCATTGAGTAGTTAACGGGCGGCAAAAGCCGCCCGTTTCAAAATAGAAGTAAAAAGATGCTGAATTTTTTAAATTCCCGGTTTGAAGAAATACTGGGAGCCTTTCTCTTAGGGCTAATGGCTTGCATATCCTTTATCAATGTCATTGTTAGGTACTGCACAAACTTCTCTTTCTCCGCCTCCGAAGAGTTGACAGTCAACTTCTTTGTCTGGATTGTCCTTCTTGGAACCGCCAGAGCATTCAGAGATGGAAGCAACTTCTGCATGAACCTACTTTATAACGCCTGTCCGCTTGCTTTAAGAAAAGGGATGTACATCTTTGGTGTTGTCTGCAGCATTGCTTTTTTTGCTGCTCTTGTTTATCTCGGCTCCATTGAAGTCTGGGATGAGTTTTCTCTGAATGTTTCCAGTGAGTCTTTGGACATTCCGGTCTGGCTTTACACCATGGCCACTCCTCTATTTTCCCTTTTAATCATTGTGCGCATTATCCAGAAAGTCATCAGTGACTTTAAGTCTGGACTAGTGTAGGAGGCAGAAATGACAGAACTCTTTCAAGATCCGGCACTGGTTCTTCTTCTGCTCTTTGTTATCCCGCTTGCTCTGCGAGTCCCTATTGCTATCTGTCTAGGGCTTAGTGCTTCGATTGTTGCGTGGATGTACGACATGGGCATCGACATGCTGCCCTACAACTTTTTTGCAGGCGTGGCAAAAGTTCCTCTCCTAGCAATTCCTTTCTTTATTCTTGCCGGATTCATCATGGAGAGAGCCGGTATTGCAGCCCGCATCGTCACCTTAGTCGAGACCCTTGTAGGAGACATGACCGGCGGATTGGCCATTGCAACCGTTGCCGTAGCAACCTTCTGGGGTGCAGTCAGCGGATCGGGCCCCGCAACGGTAGCTGCGTTGGGATTAATTTTGATTCCTGCGATGGTTAAAAGCGGCTATGACAAACCTTTTGCAGCAGCCAATGTCTCCGTGACCTCTGGCTTAGCGATTGTTATCCCTCCAAGCATCGCATTTATCGTTTACGGCGGTATCGCCGATGCCTCCGTTCCGGCTCTATTTGCTGCGGGCATCATTCCCGGTCTGCTTGTGGCCGGCTGCCTGATGATTTGCGTTTACATTATTTCAAAGAAACGCGGCTACAGAGGTCTGCCTCGTTCTGTTCCTATTTGGAAAGCGTTCAAAGACGCCTTCTGGGGCGTCATGACTCCAGTTGTGATTTTGGGCGGCATTTACGGCGGTATTTTTACTCCAACCGAAGCGGCTGCTGTGGCTATTTTCTATGGTCTTTTTGTTGGTGTCTTTATTTATAGGACATTCAATTCTTTTGAAATTTTATTAGAAGTTCTAGTAGAGTCTGTCAAAGCGACCGCCGTTATTATGTTTGTTGTGACCTGTGCGGGGCTTTTTGCGTGGGTTGCAAGTACTGTTGGCTTAGTAGAAAAAGGCGCCGAATTCTTATTAGCGTTGTCTGATAATCCTTGGGTTCTCCTTGCGCTTATCAACGTCATCCTGTTACTTGCAGGCATGCTTTTAGATGCGATTTCTATTTACTACGTCTTATTGCCCTTCCTACTCCCATTGATCAGGCACTTCGGCTGGGACGTTGTATGGTTCGGCGTAATGATGACGGTTAACTTGGCCATCGGCCAGATTACTCCTCCCGTGGCGGTTAACTTATACGTGGGAGCTCAGATCAGCGGACTAACGATGGAAGAAATTACGCCTGCGGTAATTCCGCTGTTGATAGCTGCGGTTTTAGCTTTGATACTGATCATTTACGTACCCTGGTTCAGTACATTCTTGCCAGTACTTTGGGGCTTATAAACGTTGTTAAAGTTTCAGTTGAAGAATGTAGTTTTTTACTGTTGAGACGAAAACTACGCCCCGGGAACTCAGGGCCTCCGACAGCGCTTTTGAGTGAGACACCTCAGTTTCAGTTGAAGGATGTAAGTTTGTACAATTGAAACAGGCCAGAGAGTGGGAAAAGAAAACAGAACGAGAGGTTTCAGTTGAAGGATGTAAGTTTGTACAATTGAAACGTAATACTCTTCAAGGGTTTCTTGCGGCTCCCCGTGTTTCAGTTGAAGGATGTAAGTTTGTACAATTGAAACCTTAAATCTCTTGCAAACGACTTGTGGTTATAACGTTTCAGTTGAAGGATGTAAGTTTGTACAATTGAAACATTAGCTTCTAACGTGATTGTTACCGGGTAAATGTTGTTTCAGTTGAAGGATGTAAGTTTGTACAATTGAAACTTTGCGCTAACAATATTTTTTATTGGCTCATTGTTGTTTCAGTTGAAGGATGTAAGTTTGTACAATTGAAACTCCAGTCTTTCGGTTCTTGCTGAATAAAATGTAGAGTTTCAGTTGAAGGATGTAAGTTTGTACAATTGAAACCTCTTAATGCCGAAGAAGCAGAAGAGCAACGACATGTTTCAGTTGAAGGATGTAAGTTTGTACAATTGAAACCCTCAGCTAATGCTATGAAATTTATAAATTTTATTTTGTGTTAGCTGAGGATTTCTTCGAAACACTTCAAACTGCACGAAAAGTGCCGAATTTTTCGAAAAATTTTATATTCACCCTCCCTATATTACCTTTAAACTATAAAATCCCCTCCCTATCAATCAGGAGCTCCCGCCGAGTTAGTTTTGGTTTTTAATTGAAAAATACTCAAACTTGTCGATTTCAGAAAAAATAAATCTTTTTTCTGCCCAAGAATGAGATAGACCAGAAGCTAAGCTTCCGTTTGACATCTTTCCTAACAATAAGAAAGAATCATTCACAAGAGTTTTTCACCACCCAGTGTTTTGAGTCTCCTTTCCCGAAATAGCTAGGAAAGCTCCTTCTTATTTCCAGCTCTTCGACTTATCTTCAACAATAAAATTGGTGACTCTGACCGTACTTATCAACCTCTCATCTTTATTAAAGATGTCTACATTCCAGATGTGAGTTCGACGTCCATGATGCAAGCACCTTGCAACAGCATAGACCCACACGTCATCTCCGGTCTTAACGGAAGAAATATGATTTCCTGAAACAGATGACCCAACCGGTATCTCATTTTCACCGCAATACAGAAAAGAACCGTAACCGGCAATAATTTCGGCAAAAGCTAAGGATGCGCCCCCGCACAAAACACCGAAAGGTTGAGAAGTCTTTTCGTTGACCGGCATCCTGGCCTTTACAAGTCCTTCTTCCTCACTGATGAGCTCAATGCCCAAATAGCCAATCATAGAATGTTCGAGAGAATATTTATCCGAGTACTTAGCCTGCATTCTTAGCTCTTTATAGATTTGTTGAATGAAGGCATTAATTTACACTTACATTCTTTACAAAATTTATTTTTAAAATAGGATAAAACCCTTATATCATTAGTTTGTTTCTATTTATAGGAGAAACAACATGAAAAAGATTTTAGTGATCTCGTCTTTAATCTTAGGACTTTCCGCTCTCGGTGCACAAGCAGCTGATAAGCTCGAAGTTCCAACACCGAGCAATTCTGTACCTGCTGCTGAAACAGTGCTTCCTCAGGACGGTCCCAATGGTTTCGTCTCTGATTACCAAAGCGCAAAGGAACATGCCGCTTCTTTGAAAGACAATGCAAAATCGCTAGATCTTCAATCTCTTCAGCAAAACAAAGAGAATCTCAAAAACGATGCCTCCAATTTGAAGTCTGATCTAAAAGAATTCAAATTCTCCAGCGATAAATCAACAGTTAAATAATCCTCCTACCTTTTTGTCCGGTGCAGCGAAAGCCGTCACCGGATTTTTTTTAAGACTTGTTCAATCTTGCTATTAATTCTCATTCAAAATTTTTCTTTTCATGGAATGCAAAAAGTAGTAACCTTAAACAGTTAAATTTTGTAACACAACCACGTCCTTGAGCCTCTAAAAGGTACAAGAAAGTAAGAAGGCTAAGATGAATAATAAAAATATTGACCTTTCCCGCTATGGGATTACCAACGTTAAAGAAATCATTTACAACCCATCCTTCGACAAACTTTACGAAGAAGAAACTCATCCTGAACTAAACGGCTACGAAAAAGCCTTCAAAACTGAGTTAGGTGCTCTCAATGTAATGACCGGCGTTTACACGGGCCGCTCTCCCAAAGACAAGTACATTGTCAAAGATGAAGTAACGGAAGAAACGGTTTGGTGGAATACTCCGGAATATCCCAACGACAATAAGCCTATCACTCCGGAAACTTGGGAAGAATTAGAAAAACAAGCCGTCAAAGAACTTTCAGGCAAAAAACTTTACGTTGTTGATGCCTTCTGCGGAGCCAACAAACATACTCGTCTGAAAGTTCGGTTTGTCATGGAAGTGGCTTGGCAAGCCCACTTCGTCACCAATATGTTCATTCGTCCCACACCTGAAGAATTAGCAGAATTCGGAGAACCTGACTTTGTAGTTTTAACTGCCAGCAAATCCAAAGTAGCAAATTACAAAGAACTCGGCTTACACAGCGAAACTGCTATTGCTTTCAATCTCAAAAAGAAAATCCAAGTGATTTTGAATACTTGGTACGGCGGCGAAATGAAAAAAGGTATGTTCTCCGTAATGAATTACTTAAATCCATTGCGTGGAATTGCCTCTATGCACTGTTCGGCAAATACCGATAAATCGCTCAAAGAAACTGCCATCTTTTTCGGTTTATCCGGAACAGGTAAAACAACTCTGTCCGCTGATCCCAAACGCCTTCTCATCGGCGACGACGAACACGGCTGGGACGATGAAGGTGTCTTTAATTACGAGGGAGGCTGCTACGCGAAGGTAATTAATCTCGATGCAGAAAGCGAACCCGATATTTACAAAGCCATCCGCAGAGACGCTCTGCTAGAAAATGTCATCGTCGACGAAAACGGAAAGATAGATTTTTCTGATTCTTCAGCTACAGAAAATACTCGCGTCTCCTATCCGATTTACCACATTGAAAATACCGTCGAACCAATTTCAAAAGGTCCGCACGCTAAAGACATTATCTTCTTGACGGCCGATGCTTTCGGAGTCCTTCCTCCGGTATCCATTCTTGATTCAGATCAAGCGATGTACTATTTCTTATCCGGCTACACCTCCAAATTAGCTGGAACAGAAAGAGGAATTACAGAACCGAAGCCGACATTTTCTGCCTGCTTCGGAGCAGCTTTCTTAACTCTTCATCCCTTCAAGTATGCACAAGAGCTGGTGAAAAAAGCAGAGAAAAGTAATGCCAAGTTCTACCTCGTCAATACCGGATGGAACGGAACTGGAAAACGCATTTCCATTAAAGAAACAAGAGCAATCATTGACGCAATTCTGAATCAGTCCATTTTGAAAGAACCGACTGCTGTTATTCCCTTCTTCAATTTGAGATATCCGACTGAAGTCTTTGGAGTGACAAAAGACGTTTTGGACCCAAGGAGCTCTTACAAGAACCCTGCAGTTTGGGACGAAAAGGCTAAGGAACTCGCTTCTAAATTCATTGCTAACTTCGCCAAATTTGCGGCAACAAACGAGAAATGCAAGAAGCTTGAGAAATCCGGTCCTCACATTTAGCTCAGTTGACTGAGTCGAAGAAAAACCCGGACCTATCCGGGTTTTTCACAATTAAAACATAGAGTTAAACAGAACAACGTATACTAAAGTTCCGGTAAAAATAGAAAGCAACGCATTTTTCCAGAACCACTGAAGTACTAAAGTTGCAACAATCGCTGCCAACTCTGGGATCGGCAATCCGCCGTGAGCTAATGCGGCTCCTGTAGAAGAATGAAGAACCAGTAAAAACATAATAGCCAGCGGCAAGAACTTCCCCAGCACAATTGCCCACTTCTGTTTTTGCAGCCATTCTCCGGCAGCAAAAGGCAACGCCCTCTCCCCGAAACTAATAATCATCATTGCGAAAAATGTCGCAAAAAGATAACCGTAATCATTCATAAATCTTCTCCTTCATCTTTCTGCGCGGCAGCATCAGCAGCAATGCTCCAATGCTGGAGAACGCAATAGCCAAGGCCAGACAATGTTCAACGCTGATTAATCTGGCTGCTCCATAAGAGGCCAATGCAATCCAGACCGGCCAAGAAGAGTCTCTTTGTCTCCATTGCTCACATAAGAGCATCGCAAACAAACTTGTCAGCACAAAATCAAAACCGCCTAAATTGACTTTGATCCCTAGCCCTAAAAGAGCGCCAATCAGACTTCCAAGAATCCACCAAAGATAATTAAAGAAAGCTAAAAAGAGTCGGTTGCTTAGAGGAACCGATTTTGGAAGAGTAGTTAATAAAGAGTATGTCTCGTCGGTCAGCAGAAAAGACAAAAACCACTTAGCCGGACCTTTTTTCGGAACGGTATCTATCAGTGAGAGACCATAAAAGACATGGCGGAGATTAACAACAAAAGTAGCAAAAGCGATGGCGGAAATCGGAAGCCCTTCCGCCAGCATCGGAATCATCATGTACTGAACTGCTCCTCCATAAATCATGATTGAAGCAAGTGGGGAAAGCCACCACTCAGCACCTGCCTGAACAAACAAGAATCCAAAAACAACGCCTAATGGGATATATCCCATAAACACGGGGACAGAAGTTTTTAGAGCCCACTTAATTGCTTGTGACCGGGAATTTTCTTCCATTTTTAGTTCTTTTTCTCCTCTGACTGAACAGAAATGATCATTACATTTGCAAATACAAAAAGAATTCCTAACAGTTCATAAAGACCAACGGATTTTCCATAGAACATGATAGACAGGATGTAAGCCGTAACTGGTTCCATGCACCCAATCAGACTGACTAAAACTGCTGAAAGATATTTGACACTGGAAAGATAGCACCAGAAAGATAAAACGGTTCCGATCGTTACAATAAAAGTGAAAGCCGCAATCGAATTAAGATTCCAGTCAACCTGAAGCGTCCAAGGAGGATTAAAGCAGCAAGCAACAAGTCCTCCGATTATCATGGCCCATCCGACAACCGGGCATACTCCTAATTTCTTTATAACTTTCTGAGGCTGAATGGAGTACAAAGCGCATAAAGCACTGGAACACAGTCCCCATAGCAACCCCACAACAGAGAAGTTCAGCTTGCTGAAGTCTCCGTCCGTCACGACCAAAGCAACGCCGGCTGAGGCTAGGACAAAACAAAGACAAGTTGCCGGAGAAGGGAACTTTTTGTCCACAACGCAGTAATAACCGGCGCACATCAAAGGAATGACGGTAAATAAAATAGTTGCCAGCGCCGCATCTGCAGCTTTGATAGACAGCATAAATGTCAGTTGGGAACCAAGGATAGTAACGCCTGCAATAGCCACTTGCGTAAATGCCCACCGAGAAGAGAACGGAGACATGACGTCTGTACCGCCTAGAATTCGGTAGATAAGCAGCAAAAGAATTCCGGCCGACACGAGACGGATAGAAACGAGATCGATTGCTTCAAAACGACAATAGTGAAGAAGATATTGGGCAGCGATCCCCATCGCACCCCAGCTGACTGCCGCTCCGAGAGCTAATGATATCCCGAGGGCTACTTTGTTACTAGCCATGATACTTAACTACTTTGATCTTATTGTTTTTAACCTTGAAAACGGAACTTATTTTGGGGTATTAGGAACCTAGTTAGTTTGCAAACCCTTTATATTCCAAGGTATGTACATCTCTTTTTCTAAGGTGAGTTTATGGATTATAAAGTTTTAGATATTGAAGGTGTCGGTGAGGAATATGCAAAAAAACTCAATGACGCTGGTATTTTTACTACCTCGGAATATCTTTCCAAAACCGCAACTCCGGCCTTAAGAAAGAAATTAGCAGAGGAAACAAAGATTTCTCCGAAATTGATCCTAAAGTTCGCCAACCATGCTGATTTAATTCGCATCAACGGCATTGGACCCCAGTACGCTGAGATTCTTGAACGTGCAGGAGTAGATACAGTTAACGAATTGAAAAACCGTGTTCCGGCAAATCTAGCTAAAAAGGTTGTTGAAATTAACGAAGAAAAGCATCTTGCAAAACGTTCTCCAACATTGAAAGATGTAGAAAAATGGGTCGAAGAAGCCAAAACTTTAAAACCGGCTCTCACTTATTAATGTGTTAGTATTTCGGGCCCGAAAAATTCGGGCCTTTTCTATTCAGGACTTTCTCTTAGCTAATAATGGCTACCTATTGCATGAGAAATGTAAATAAATTGCCCTGCGTATTACGAATTATTACGCTCAGTTAATCAAATTAACACTTAGGATGTTACATATCGGGCTTTTTGTGTATCTTGTATGCATGGAGCAAGAAGCTCCATACCTCCAATAATTCAATCAAAGGAAACCATGATGAACAAAGCATCTCAGCTCCTTCTCAAGGGATCTCTTATCGGCTCCTTAGCACTCTTAGCAACTGCCGCATCTGCTCAGTGGGTACCAGGCCCCGGCTGCGGTATGGGAATGGTGGGCCCTGGTCCTAACTGCGGCGCTCCTTGTTACGGCACTTACAACGGCGCTCCTTGCTATTTTGGCCCGGGCAATCAAATGCGCGGTCCAGCAGTCGGCTATCAGGACAGAAAAGTTTACTTGCTTGGCTCTCTTAACTTGAACGATTCTCAGAAGCCCGCTTGGAATAACTATTCCGCTGCTATCGACGCTCTTCATGCTCAGAGAAATGCAAACCAGCAAGCTCCGGGCTGGCAGCTCAGCCAAGAACAGCGTTTAGAAGCAAGAGTTACCAGACTCCAGCAGCAACTCGAGGCTACTCAAAACCTGATCAAGGCTCGTGCTGAACTTGTTAAGGTTCTGACTCCAGAACAAGTTAAAGTTTTAGAAGCTCTCGAAAGCAAGAGCCACTTCAGAGGCCATAGAGGACCACGTCATCATGGATTTGCTCCGCAACGCCATCATGGCTTCGGACCGCAAGGTTTCGGTCCACAAGGCGCTCCGGCTCCTATGCCCAAAGCTCCGGTCTAATAGGAAACTGTTAGAAGAAACTGCCGGAAGTTAAAAAGCGCAGTTTTTAGATTCTAACCACGCAGGCTGCAAACATAACATGTGTTTGCAGCCTTTTCTTTTCTAAGTTTCTGAAAACAGACACAGTTTAGAAAAAGATCTTAGCGATTAAATTTGCCTAACTGCAAAACGTAAAAAAATGAAGAATCTTTTCCTGAAAAGGCAAAGCGGTCCATTCAGAACCGCTTCGTACGAAATACTAAAAAAAATGACAAGCAACGACCAAAGCTCCAAAGAGAAGAACTCAATGGAGCCTAAACGTTCGTTTTTTCTAAAAATTAATAAAAGCCCATTACTAACATGGCCAACAGAGTGCCGGGCCATAAAAGAGCACCGATTACAACATACATGATGTTGAAGGCGAAATCTAATAGACTTGTCCATAAATCTGCAATAACCGGAGTGTTAGCCCAGAGGTAGATGAACATGCCGATTGCGCATGCAAAATAGCAGATAGAGAACCAGTTAACAAAACTTTGAGAAGTTCTTAAAGGTATAGTGTTTGTGCTCATCGTAATTCCTTTTGGGGTTTTTCTTGCACCCCCTTCCTTTGTAAATTATTGCAAGTTAATAAGGAAGAATAAAGTCCCTGAACCTATTCTAGGCATTAAGGCAAATACTTAGAAAACTCATACCAACGTGATAAGCTTTCTGAGATTCGTCAAAAGTGACTAGCTATAAGGACTTGAAATGGATTCTCTCGAAGAAAAGCAAATTTCAACTGAGGAAGTTTACAAAGGCAACTTCTTAAAAATTTACAGAGACAAAGTTGAACTTCCGGACGGAAAAATAACAACAAGAGAATATATTAAACATCCCGGAGCAGCGGCAATTATTCCTTTGACCAATGACGGCCAGGTTGTTATAGAAAGACAATGGCGATACCCAGCCGGAAAAGCTTTTTTAGAAATTCCTGCCGGGAAATTGGACCCAAATGAAGATCCTCTTGTCTGTGCCAAACGCGAACTTTTAGAAGAAACCGGCTACGAAGCCGCAAACTGGGTCTTCCTAGGAAAGATCAATAATGCTATTGGCTATTCAAACGAAAGTATTTGGATCTACCTCGCCAAAGATCTTGTTAAAAAAGAACAACATCTTGATCCTGGAGAATTCGTAGAACTCTCCCTTTTTCCATGGGAAGAACTTGTCAAAAAATCCCTGAATGGCGAGATTACTGATGTAAAAACCATCATTGGCTCTCTTTGGCTAGAGAAATACTTGGCCGGCGCGGACTTCTCTAAAAAATAATTTCAAAAGACTCAGTTTAGATTTTGTAGTAGAATTACGGCTCTTCAAAAAAGCGAGTGTGGCGAAATTGGTAGACGCGCTAGATTTAGGTTCTAGTGTCTTAGACGTGTCGGTTCGAGTCCGACCTCTCGCACCAAGACATACATATTTACACAAGCCCGCACCTGCAGGCTTTTCGTGTTTTTGGAAACACGTAAAAGCATATATAGGCACATGAATTTAGCAAAAATAGAGCATGTTTTAAAGCATGTTTGTTTAAAATTAAAAACTAAATAAATGCTTTGGAGCTTTTATTAATGCCGTGCAACTATCCTCCTAAGCCTTGGCTAAGTACCGAACAACAAATAGAACTGATGCAATCCCGAGGACTCATCATTTCCGATATTCAAGCCGCTGAGACATCTTTAAAAAAATTTGGCTACTACAGACTAAGTGGATATTCTTACGTACTGAGGGAAAGCTACTTTATCTCTAAAGAAGAAAATAAACTTAATTCTTTTAAAAAAGGCGCGTCTTTTGATTACGTCATCCAACTTTACGAATTTGATAAACGTCTAAGATTACTTTTACTAGACGCTATTGAAAGAATTGAAATCTCTCTCAGATCCTCAATTTCTTATCATCTCGGTCAAAGAGATCCAAAATTCTACGACAAACCAGAGAATTTCAAAAAGGAATGTAGGTGTAAGGGATATCTCTTTTGGCTTGAAAAATTAAATAAAAAGATAAAAGAATCCAAAGAAGACTGTATCCTCCATTATTTACGTTTCTACGGTGAAGACAATATTCCTGTCTGGGTAATATGCCAGACTTGGGATTTTGGGCAAGCTTCATGGTTGCTCCAACTTCTAAACTCTGAATGGGTGGAAATAGTCAGTCAACAGTATGGTTTTAAAGGAGCGCCAGCCTTTTTATCTTGGTTGAAATGTTTTAATGAACTGAGAAACATATGCGCACATCACTCTCGACTGTGGAACAGAAGATTTTCGCTCGTACCTAAAACACCTAGTGGCAAAGATCTTTTCTCTCCCATCAGGTGGAGTTCTAATTTCACACAAACGGAAAAAAGAAAGCTCTTTTTTTATCTCTGTGGACTGGTGCACTTTATACGATTCATTGAGCCTGAATCTGAGTGGGCAGATAAGATGAAGGCATTCATGACGAAATTCCCAACATCCTATCCGCTTGGCATAACGTTAGAGACACTCGGATTTATCCCCGATTGGGAAAACTTCATTGACAATATAAAAAAATGACCTTCCTCGAAAGTCTATCAGTCTTCAATTGGACAAATAAACCAGAGGAAGGGCGCGTTAAGTAGATGTTAGCAAAAAAATAGGCACCTTTCAAGACGCATAGACACGCAGAGAAACATGGATAGAGGTTCATATGGCAAGGAAAGTTACCGAGCGACAGCTATAGAGTGCAGTTTTATGTAGATGGATTAAAAACTCGTTCCGAAGCTAAACAATTTGCTGTCAAAATTGCGCTTGCTCCGAAAGTGAGAGGTTCTTCTATATCCCGATGATTCCTTGCGACTCAACGCATAAAAAACTCTCATATATAAAATTTAGTAAATCAAAGCTTCAATTGCAGTGGGTAATACTCATCCCAAAAATTTTGAACTAAATTACATTGAGGAAATTTTCTCTTTCTCAAAAGACAATTGAACTCTTACCTTCTCGTTTCTGCTGATTTCCGTCTTATTATTGAGGAAGAATTTTGGAACCATAATCGAACACAACACAGGCCAAAACCTAAGCTTGCTGAAAAAACAATATTGTTATGTCCCAATTAGATTTTGATGCTCCCCTTTCACAGTACTTTTTTGAAGATGTCTCGGAACACCTTAAGTCCAACGAAATATACAACCTAGATGACTTAATGGACTTAATTTATATCAATGACAATAATTGGTGGAAATCCGTCCATCTTGAAAAGGAAACGGCGAATGGAATCCTTAAATGGTTGTATGACCATCGCCTAGAAGGAGTAGAGCTTCCGGATTCTGTTTTAAAAAAGGCTATCGAACTTACCAAGCCTTACTACGGACATAAAATCGGTGTTGTAGCAGGAGCCCAATTTACTGAAGTCGTTAATCCTGAAACTCACTTCAAAAAAGTTCCGCAACGCGCTGGTTTCATGCACTCCGAGCGCTCACAAATTGTTCCTCTCGAATCTTTTAAGGTACCTGATCTTTTTAACGGAAGAGAAGGAACAAACCGCGGAGACAAAGCCAACTGTCAACTTAGCGCTGAGGATGACCTACAGGCTATTCATTCTTGGTTGAAAGCAAGAGGAAAAAATCAAAATACTCAAGCGGCTTATAAGAAAGAAGCAGAAAGATTTCTTCTTTGGGCCATTATCGAAAAAAGAACTGCCCTCTCCTCCCTTACCTTGGAAGACTGCGCAGAATACTTAACTTGGTTAGAAATGCTTGGGCGCTCAAGCGATGAAACGTGGGGTGCCCGCTGGAACCAGCCTCAAAGTACCTGGCTCGGACCAAAGAATACAACTCGATCGTCCGGAGCTTGGCGCCCTTTTAGCTCGGCTTTGTCTTATTCCAGCAGAAAAATTGCTATGACCGTTGTGCGTCAGCTCTTTTCCTTCTTGCAAAAAACGGGATATCTGAAAATGAATCCTTTCGATCAGATATCTCCCAAAATACCGCTTCTTCCGGGGGAAGGAAAGCCGAAAGAATATGCTGATCGATCTTTGTCTAAAGAACAATGGGACGAGATCCTTGCTTATCTTGAGGCGATGCCAGAGTCCATTCAAAAAGCAAGATTAAAAGTTATTCTGCTTCTAGGAAAAGGTCTGGGCATGCGCTGCAGCGAAATGATTAACGCCCGCTCTTCTTGGATTGCAGCTCGCAACATCGGCGGCAGCAGCGTGATGTTTATTACCGTCATTGGAAAAGGAGACAAAGAAAGACGCCTTCCTCTGTCCAATGAACAAGTAAAAATGATTTCCGATTACTTAGAACTCCGCAATCTTCCGCCACTGGGAGATGAAGCCGGTTCTCAATCCCTGCTTCTGGCTTCTATGAGGAAATCTAAAAAGAATTTAGAAGGCGGCGTAACCCGTTCAGGTCTTTACGTCATCCTTTCTAATTTCTTAGGCGATGTCGCTGACCATATTAAAAAGGAACGTCCATTGGACGCGGCCAAACTACGCACCAGTTCCACTCACTGGCTCAGACACACCTTTGCCGTAACAAGTTTGGAAGTCATGCCGGTTAACGTCGTACAAACTGCTCTTGGGCATGCTTCAGTCGGCACAACCAGTAAGTACATTATTCCGGATGAACAGACTATCGTAGAGGCTCTGAAGAAGAAACCAGACCTATAAAAAACTACCGTCTTTTTGGAAAGATATCTTTATATTTAAAGAGCATATCCTGCGTCATCATCCTGGGATTCAAAGCAATCTGCAGGTGGCGTCTGGTTGTATTCAGGTCATCCCAAAATGCATACAGCTTTTTGAGATTAACTGACGACGCTATAGATTTTGTTTGATTTGCTCTTCTTAAGAAATAACGCGGTTGAAGTCCTTGAGAAACTAAAACCAGATCATTACACCATCTTTGCAGAAGCGTAGTTAAAGGCACCAAAGAATATTCCGCCGAAGAAAGATCAATTATGCTGCGGGCATCCAAAGCAGGTCCTTTTGCCAGTAGGTCTAAAAGTTTTTCTTCTTTTTCCGGATCTAAACGCAGTTTCTGATCTTGCTCAAAATAAAGTAAAGGCATTCCGCCAAGCTTAGCTAGTTCCTCGACGGGATTTTCAACACCCTTTTCTTTTAAAAATTGAACTCCTTGCTCCTGTGTCGGAGGTGCAACTCTCACAAGCTGGCATCTTGAACGAATCGTCGGCAGCATCCTATCCAAGTTGTCTGACACGAGAATAAAAACCATGCTTGGAGGCGGCTCTTCCAGAGTTTTAAGAAGAGCTGAACTTTGATCCGCCATCATGGTATCAGCGGGATATACCAAAACAACTCTTCGCCCTCCTCGGTGAGAGCTGATTCCGATAAAGTCGCTTAATGCACGGATCTGTTCGATAGAAATAGTTCTGGATATAGTTTTCTTGCCCGTGACCGGCTTAGCTTCTTTTTGCCATGGCAGAGGATGGATCGCCTCCTCTGCTTCTGAGAGAAGCAGTTTGAAATCGGGGTGGTTGCCTGCTTCAATTAACTTACATTCAGCACATTGTCCGCAAGCGTGTCCGTCTATAGGAGAACTACATAAGATTAACTTAGCAAAGGCTTCTCCAAGCTCATACGTTCCGCTGCCTCGGGGACCGTGAATAAGAATCGAACTCGGGAGTTTCTTTGTGAAGGACTCCAATAACTCTGCAGGCTTCTGGAGCCAGGGATAAGGAGCTAGCCCCATTTAGAAAACTCCTCTTTTAAGAAAGCGCTTATTTCTTCCTTTGGCTGAGAAGAATCAATAACTAAAAATCTTTCCGGTTCGTTTCTTGCCAGAGTCAGGTAGCCCTCACGGACCCTTCTATGAAAGTCTTTCTCTTCAGCTTCGAAACGATCAAGTTTTCTTTGAAGTCTTGCTGCGGCAATTTCGGTATCGATATCGAACAAAACTGTTCTGTCGGGAGAAATATCTGAATGAACAAAGTCAGCTAACAAATCCACCCATTCTTTGGGCTGATTACGCCCATAGGCCTGGTAAGCATAAGAAGCGTCGGTAAAGCGATCGCATAGTACCCACTTCCCTTCAGCAATTGCCGGCTTAACTACCTTGTCTAAATTCTCTTGACGAGAAGCAAACATAAGAAGCATTTCGCACTTCGGAGACATTTCATCGTGCAGGAGAATTTCTCTTATTTTTTCAGCCGTCGGAGTTCCGCCAGGCTCTCTCGTGATCACTAACTCAATTCCTCTGTCCCGAATCGCTTGTGCAATCACATCTATTTGACTGCTTTTACCTGCGCCGTCAACGCCTTCTACTGTGATAAAACGTCCTCTTGGTTTTGCACTCACGATTACTTTCCTTTGCTTCTTAAATATTTCTGTACGGCCGCATTATGCTCCCGTAAGGTTTGAGAAAAATAAGATTTTCCTTCACCTTTGGCCACAAAGTATAAATATTTGGTGTCCGCAGGGTGCGCAGCGGCCTCTAAAGAAGCCAAGCTCGGATTTGCAATAGGAGTTGGAGGGAGTCCCGGGTGAATATAAGTGTTGTAGGGATGATCGGCAGTTAAATGGGAGCGAAGGATCTTTCCTTGATAGTCTTTCGTTCCATAAATAACCGTCGGGTCTGTCTGCAACAGCATATTTTTCTTCAGACGATTATTAAACACGCTGGAGACCAGATTTCTGTCCTCCGGATGCCCTGTCTCTTTTTCGATAATACTTGCAAGAATCAACAATTCATAAGGATTCTTTACCGCGATGGAAGGATCGCGAGAGTTCCAAACTTTTTTCAATCTTTTTTGCTGTTCGTTATAAGCTTGTTTGAGAATGGAATTCACAGGAGTTCCTGCGGCAAATACAAATGTATCCGGAGCAAACTGACCCTCGGGATGAGTATTTTCAGGTGCTCCAACCACCTTCATTACATTCTCCATAGTAACCGGTTCAGTGCTCTGTTCTAAGTTAGTGTCTGAATTGACCTTATCGACAATTTTCTTTGTTTCCGTTCCTTCAATAAAGGTAATCTTGCTCATAATCACCTTGCCGCTTTTAAGGTGAGCAATGATTTCATTAAGAGTCCAGCCTTTAGGAATTAGGTACCGCCCGACATGAATATTTTTATCTGCATCTAACAGCTTAAAAGCTAAAGCGGATATGTCAGGATGCACATCAAGCCCTTCCGATTGCATTTCCCTCACAATGACTCTTGTGGTATCTCCCTTATGAACCTTTAAAACTAATTCTTGTTGTCCCTCCGGAAAAGGCACAATCCGATCCTGAACATACCAATAACCATAGCAGACAGCGAGGGCTGCCGCAGCTGCGGCGGCAAGTGCAAAATACTTAATTATCTTGAGCAATATCATCTCCTACAGTCTTTTTGTTCAGAAGTTCAAGTGTACCTATACAAGCACTTTCCGACTTTAGTTTTTGGAGCTATTAATTTTACTTATGAGATTGAATTCCGTTAAGGTCTTGAGCTTCTCATAACATTAGATACAATCTTTAAAACCTTCGTTGCCTAATTTGTTTAGCAATGCCATTCAGTACATTGCTTGGAAGGTAACCTAGCAAAATCTAGAAATGGAGAAAATTATGACTATGTCTAGTTCTGATTTATGGACATTCAGCAATGAACCTAACTACCGTTTAGTCTCTGTCACCGGAGACGATGCTGAATCGTTTCTTCAGGGCCAATTAACCCAAGATGTTCATCACTTTAAAGAAGACGAAGCAAAATGGACGGCCAGCTGCAATCATCAAGGGCGTGTAGCTTCTTCCTCTTTAATTTTCAGAATTCCAAACGGATTCGGTTTGATGATGCCTGTCTCTATTGCTGAGACAGAAGTTCAAAGACTCTCTAAGTTTATTCTTAGAAGTAAAGTCACCATCGCCATCGAGTCTGTTCCCATCACTTTCTTCGCCACAAAAGAAAAAGACTCTGAAAAAATTACCGTCTGCCCCGCTATTCCAGCAGAACCGATGAAGGCCTACCGCGGAAAGTCAGTAACCGTAGTACGTCTTCCAAGCAAGGCAGCCGACGGTTTTTCCGCCAAGTTCGTGGCTTTTGGCAAACTGCCTGACATGATGGAATCCGGCAAGACCGAAGAAAATATGCTTCCTAAAGCACTCATGGAAGAAGGCGTCGCTTTGATTGACAAGGCTGAAAGCTTAGAGTGGCTTCCACAGTTCTTGAACTTGGATTTGATTGGTGCTATTTCCTTTAATAAAGGCTGCTACACCGGACAAGAAGTCGTTGCCAAGACTCAGCATCTCGGCCGTGTAAAACGCCGTATGCTTCTTGGTCAGGCCAACATCGAAAACGTAGATGAAGGGACAGAAGTTTTCATGATTAACGAACCGATGGGACGTGTTATCCAATGCGTTGGTAATACTTTCCTCTTCGTTATCAGGGCTGATTATCTTGACTCTGACTTCACCGTTAAAGGAGAATCCGTCAAGGTCACTGATTTCCCATACACAGTTACCTTGCCTGAAAGCAAGATCTAGCTCTTCGTTGCTGTTTTAATAAAATCGGCTGCTCAACCTTAAGTCATTTGAGCAGCCGATTTTTTGGAGGATTAATTCGAAACTCGGTTATTTATTCATAAATTTCACTACTCTAGGCCCAATCCATTCGTAATGAAAACGTGCGTCATCTCCGCAAAAGGCGCATCCTGAACATTGAGCTTTTGTTGGCTCAACCTTTTTAACAAGTCCTTTTTGGATCCAACGATCCATCATGGCTTCAATAGCAGACTCATCAGACCCGAAGTGAAGGGAGAGCTCTTTCAGAGAAATCTGCCCCCGTTCCTGCACCAAGATTTTAAGTTCACTTAATGTCATTACCTTTTACTCCATCACCGGACCTTTACCTTCTTTTCTTAGATAGGCAAAGATCAGAATGAACACTAAGCAGACTGCAGCAATACACAGGGAAGAATAGACCGGGTGATTGCCAAAACGGCCAATCTGATAGATCAATGTGGCAGAGCCATAGCCCAGAGCTGAAGTCCAGAATGCTGCAAAGATGGTCCATTTAGCGCCGATTTCACGATACATTGCACCAATGGAAGCACAGCATGGGATATAAAGAAGAACCATAACGAGATAAGCGAAAGCGCCTAAATCTCCGTCAAAAAGCTTCTTCATGTTGTGGATGGTTCCAACGCCAACTTCTTGTTCTGCAGCCTGCTCATCAACATCAGTCAGATCTTTTTCTACATTGACGCCCAACGGATCAACTAAGAAATCACCAAGCTTGGAAAGATTTTCAGGAATAGTAGCAAAGGCTTCTTTTGTGGACTCCCAGATACTGAATTCTTTTTCCTCTTCCTCTACTGCAGGAGAAGGTTCTTTAACAGTGTTAACTTCATTGTCGTCACCTTGAGCAGAACGAGTTCCCATGCCGGAATATAAAGAATCCAATGTGCCGACTACGGCTTCTTTTGCGAGAATGCCTGTGAAGATGCCTACAGCAGCAGGCCAGTTATCTTGCTGCATACCCATTGGTTCAAATGCCGGAACGATTGTCTTACCGATATTGGAAAGAACGGATTTGTCAGTATCTTCGTTGCCAAATGAACCATCGGTCCCTAAAGAGTTCAAGAAGGCTAAAACCGCCACAATAATAACAATCAGCTGACCTGCCTTGAGAATAAAGCTCTTTAATCTATCCCATGTACGATAGGCCAATGTCTTGATTGTAGGTAAATGGTAAGGAGGAATCTCCATCACGAAGGCTGTAGGTGCGCCTTTCAAAGCCGTACGTTTAAGTACGAAACCGGTGATAATCGCAACAACAATACCAATCAGGTAAAGAGAGAAAACTAAGTTTTGTCCGCCTAACGGCCAAAAAGCTGTTGCAAAGAGAACATAAACCGGCAGTCTCGCACCGCAGCTCATAAACGGAGCCATGAGGACTGTGGTAATTCTGTCGGATCTCTTTTCCATCGTTCTAGCGCCCATGATGGCAGGAACGCTGCAGCCAAAGCCAACAATCAATGGAACAAAGGATTTTCCCGGCAAGCCTAACGTTCTCATCAAGCGGTCCATCACAAAGGCAGCTCGGGCCATATAGCCAGAGTCTTCCAAGAAGGACAAACTCAAGAACAAACAAGCAATTACCGGAATGAAAGTAGAAACAGTTTGAATACCGCCGCCAATGCCGTCAGCCAAAATTGTCTTTACCCAATCCGGCGTTCCCCAGGAAGTAAGGAGATTTCCAAAACCTTCTACAAAGATTGCACCGAAAAGGATGTCAAAGAAATCAATAAATGCCGAGCCGATGTTGATTGAGAAAACAAACATCAGATACATCACGAACAGGAAGAACGGAATACCGAGCCAACGGTTAAGAACGAACTTATCGATTTTTTCCGTAGTGCTCTGATTGACTTCGCCTTTTCTGATGATGCAATCGGCCGCGACTTCAGATACAAAGCTGTAACGAGCATCGGCCATCGCAATATCTAAGTCACCTTGATATTTCTCGTTAAGAGCATCGATAATCTTTTTTGCTTCTGTTAAGTCAACGCCATGAAGACGAGTGAGAAGTTCTTCGTCCCCTTCAAGAAGCTGCTCTGCAACCCACTGAGGTTTTTCAACATTCTGCTTAGCTAGTAAAGCACCAATTTGTCTAATCGCTTCCGTAATGTCGTCATGGAAAGAAATGGGATTAGGCGGAGTTTTAAGGTCATCGAGCTGTTCATCGATGGCTTCACACAACTCTTTAAGACCTTCTTCTTTCGAAGCAACAATACCGACAACCTTGCAGTTCAAATCTCTTTGAAGGTTCTCAATATTAATTTCAATCTTATGTGCGGCAGCAACGTCGAGCATGTTCACAACTACAATCATTGGAACACGCATTTCGATAAGCTGTGCCGTTAGATAAAGATTTCTTTCCAGGTTACTGGCGTCAACGATATTAACAACCAATTCCGCTTCGTTTTGGAGGATGTAATCACGCGCGACTTTTTCGTCGATGCTAGCGGCAGAGCTCGGTTGCAAAGAATAGATTCCAGGCAGGTCGACAATTGTAATGTGACGGTTCTTATAAACAAAGTCACCGCTTTTTTTCTCTACGGTGACTCCGGGCCAGTTTCCGACGATTTGATTCGAACCTGTCAGACCATTAAAGAGCGTGGTCTTACCACAGTTTGGGTTACCGACCACGCAAATAGTATTTTTTATAGGCATTTAGTACTTAAATGGGTTTAACGTCCAAAATTTCGATTTCGCCCTTTCGGACGCTGATGTATGAACCTCTCAGTTTGATTTCAACAGGATCGCCAAGAGGAGCCACTCTAGTGACTTCGAAATCTGTGCCGGGCAAAGCGCCTAAGGCAAGCAATCTTTTTCTGTATTCAGGCAAACCTCTTTTAAAAGAGACGATCTGACCTTTTTCTCCGGGATGCATATTTTTAAGAAGCATTTCTTTCTCCCAAGACAACTTTAAGCTCTTTAGCGATTTCCGTGCCAATGGCAAGTCTTGAATCATTTAATACGACTACGACAGGACCAGAGATAGTTTGTTCTGCAACTCGGATGGTGACACCGAGAAGGATACCTGTTTGATTCAAACGTTGGACAGTTGGTTCGTCCAGGGCTCCCCATTTGACCAAAGTGCACACCTGATTCACAGGTACATCGCACAATGAAACTTGAGTTAAATTTGCGTGAGGCATCGGAATCTCCGTTATTCAATCCGGTGATTATATTGCAAATAAGAACGATTATCAACAACATTAAAACCGTTATGAACAAACTCTGTTTTGATTGGGTTAAGGAGATTTTTATTTCGAAAAATTCAAGGAGCCTCCTACTTGCGTTAGGTAAAACGGAAACCCAGGTAGTTAAAAGACGAGAGATTGCACAAGTAATTAGACATTGCTCAATACGAAGAATCACCTGAATCAGAAAAATTTAGATTTTTTATTGAAAGCGGAGGGGTTAACGCATCCAAAAACCAAAATTTTCGAAAATTTCGGCACTTTTCGTGCAGTTTGAAGTGTTTCGAAAAAATCCTCAGCTAACACAAAATAAAATTGTTAAATTTCATAGCATTAGCTGAGGGTTTCAATTCTACAAACTTACATCCTTCAACTGAAACTGATTCAACTCTCTTTGTGCGTAAAAGATAAAAAGTTTCAATTCTACAAACTTACATCCTTCAACTGAAACAAATAGATGCCAAACCATATCCAAATGGTATCCAAGTTTCAATTCTACAAACTTACATCCTTCAACTGAAACATGTGTCGCCTGACTGGGTGACGTACATAAAACCGTTTCAATTCTACAAACTTACATCCTTCAACTGAAACTGATATCGTCAAATAAAGCGGCGTCAGATTCTCTGTTTCAATTCTACAAACTTACATCCTTCAACTGAAACAGTACTCGCCTAAACGTGCAACCTCTGCGAACAAAGGTTTCAATTCTACAAACTTACATCCTTCAACTGAAACCATCAAGAACAAAGACCTTGAGAAACTGATTTTTTCGTTTCAATTCTACAAACTTACATCCTTCAACTGAAACTGTCTTGATACAGCTCATTACAGAGCGCTCGGAAGGTTTCAATTCTACAAACTTACATCCTTCAACTGAAACAAGAACAGCTTAGGCAAGCAGAACTGGCAAAACTGTTTCAATTCTACAAACTTACATCCTTCAACTGAAACAAAGAGATCAGAGAACACTTGAAAGAAGCCTATACAGTTTCAATTCTACAAACTTACATCCTTCAACTGAAACTTACTACAACTACTACAACGTTTTTGAACATCTACTAGTTTCAATTCTACAAACTTACATCCTTCAACTGAAACTCATTACCTTGTTGGTAGCCTTCAGGAAGCCGTTGTTTTAATTCTACAAACTTACATCCTTCAACTGAAACTGTAGAAAAACGCGATTGGGAAAAGATTTCTCAGAAGTTTCAATTCTACAAACTTACATCCTTCAACTGAAACACCACATGAGCTAAACACGCTTCGGCGACTTCAAAGTTTCAATTCTACAAACTTACATCCTTCAACTGAAACACATTGCCTTGAATCTGCAAATCAGAACCTCCGGGTTTCAATTCTACAAACTTACATCCTTCAACTGAAACAACTTTTTCATCAAATCAGCTAGGTTCTTATTGTTGGTTTCAATTCTACAAACCTACATCCTTCAACTGAAACGAAAGAAAAGTTTTGGGATTAAATAATAAAAATTCAGTTTCAATTCTACAAACTTACATCCTTCAACTGAAACAGCGTCAAGTTACGCATCCTTTAAGGAGGAAACCGGTTTCAATTCTACAAACTTACATCCTTCAACTGAAACTTAGTGCCGGTATAAGTTTCAAGAGCTCTTTGAGCGTTTCAATTCTACAAACTTACATCCTTCAACTGAAACGAAAAGAGCAGAGTAAGACATAAAAAAGTTAAGAGGTTTCAATTTTAAAAACTTACATCCGATGATTGTCAAGTAAATTTCCATTCAAGCCTACAAAGCTTCCTATCACAGAAATTGTTAGATGTCTCATAACTTATGCAGTCACGTAAGAGAATTTAACCGTACTTCCGACAAGCTCAATATTCAGCGTAAATTTCTTTTTATTTTCCCTAGGTTTTGGAAAGAACGGTTTAAGTTCTTCGTTCTTATAAATGCCCTCCTCAAAAAAGTCTTTTGTCGCACGTATAACTTTGCTTGGGAGAGTTAAAGAACTTTTATCTTTGGCTTTTCTCAACTCTTTGTCCCAGCTTAAATAAATAGAAAAAGGAATGGTGGCACGGATATAACGGCGGTTTCCAGTTCCAGGCGCACGCTCAACCTTTATCTCTCCGTTTTGATATTGGATTTCCCATTCGTGCATCTTGATAAAATCGGAAGAAAGCTCATGAGAGTCGCTGAGAACATGAAGATTTTTGCTAAGAAGACATGGATGGACAAGAGGAGAATTGAAATCAACCACTCCATCCTTTTTATTAAAACCATAATATAACTGATTAGTGTCCACAGCTTGGTACAGAATCGAGTTAGTAAAACTCCTCCTCTTTATGCGCATTCCTCCGGACATTTTAGCCAATATGGGCAAACTCAATACCCTTTTCGTTTTTTTATGTTTAATGCTATGTTTTTCTGGAATACTCCATAAAGAAAACAACTTTTCTGTGACTTCATTTATTCCAGCCTCAGGATTTTCTTTCATAAATAACTGGATATGTTTAGAAAGCCGCATCCACTCCGTAAAAGCAGGGTAAAGAAGGGTCCCTTTCGCAGAAAATCTTCTCTTTTTATCTGTAAGTGTCAAATTTATCTCAAACCTTTTTTGAAATTTTGCTCCGATGACTTCATCTAGCCTAAATTTCTTAGATTTGAAGTTAAAAATTTCACTTAGAAATTCTTGTTTTAGCGTCACGTAACGAAGACTTTTAAGAATTTTCTTCTGAAGGTCTTCCGGCTTGGATGAGTCACTTAACGTTGTTTTGCCTAAAAAAGAGAAAGCTCTGTGTTTTTCGATTCTATAAGTTGCTTCTTCTCGGTTAACAGAAATAGTTTTTTCTAAAAACGGTTCTAAAATTTTTAGTAGTATCTTAGGATCTCTGCCAGTGACTTCGACTTGAGTCTGATTTTTTTTCCGAATCTCTTTTCTCATTGTCAAACCCAATAAATATTTTCTCCCCTTTTGTATAAATATTTAAAAACCTTTCGCTATACACGGTATCTTTAAAAATAGCTACATTACTCAACTTGTCTTTCTTAGAGAAAGGTCTTGGAGTTATATGCTCAACATTACAGCATTCTGGGTATAAATCCCTAAGGAGTCTAACACTCTCAGAACTATCCGGATCTGCCAATAACACATCACCATGAAGAATAGATTCGGCTTTTGCATCCCCGCATGCAGCAGCATAAACGCACATTGCATCAACACTATGAGAGGACACGGATTGAATATCTTCTTTAAACATGGAGTTTTCAAGCTCCTCGAGCTTTGAACGTAACGCACTCACAGTGGCGGCTGGAATCGAAAATGCATCAAAAGATAACTTGTTGCCGGTCTCTGTTAGCCAATTCTGCAAGCCATTTTCTAAGTAGCTTCTAAGAGATCGTATAAACCAAGCTTGGGAACCATTCACTACTGTTTTTCTGCGAGCTCCCAAAACTGAGAGCACCTCTTTTCTGGCATCGCTTCCAGGATTCAGAAATAGGGCGTGACGCACACAATTTCTTTCCTCTTGACTTAACAAATCTAAATACCCAAGTCGTTTATTTTCGTTTAGATGTCGAACAGTTGATTCTATCTTGCTCTCAATAGCGGAAAAGTCAGATGTTCCGAAAACTGCAGTCAAATAAGATGGGTTAAGTTGTTTAAGGAAGTAGAGGTTTTCCTTTTTAGCCGCATTTCCCTGCCTAGATACGAAAATGAGATTAACCTCGGAATTAAAAATTGAAGAAGAATTTTTGATAGTTTTGCTTCTGGGAATAATATGGTCTATTTCCCCTTCACTATTCAGAGGTGTACCCGTGTATGCGCAGATCCCCTTGGCATCATCTTTGATTCTTTCTTCTTTAGAAAGCCATTTCTTTTTCTGAACCTCTCCGGCTTTTTCGATTTTTTCTTGTTTCTTTTTAAGTCTTGAATCCGATAACTCTAACCGTTTAAGTTCCAGCAAGGAGGCAGTAAAATTGAACTTATTCTCTTCAACTAAAATCGGTACTACTATCTCGGCGCCTTGATCTTGAGTGTCCCTCTTGATTTTTTCTATCAGACGTTTACCTACTTCGCGAGCATTTCTCTCTAAAACTCTTCTCATATACCCGTCAAACGGTCTTACTGAGTCAGCGGGTAGTGGTCCGCATTGGGCGGCACCATTCTTAAACGTTAATCTCCACGCGTTTTCCAATAAAGCAGCAGTAGTGATTTTGGTAAAGCCCGATCTTTCTGTCTCGATAATCGTATAAAGTTGTGCTAATGAGAAGGGATTCGTAAATTTTGTTTTTTGTTCATCTGACAGTCCCAACTTCTCTCCAATAAAAGCCGCTGTCAACAAAACATCCTGCTTCAGCTTCACATATTCTTTTTCTTCTGAATCTAATTTTTCATTACCAAGGGCGGCTTTGGTCAAGGCACTTTGGTACTCTAAGTTAAAAGCAGAACCTCGATCTTTTCTTAATTGCTCTATGCGAGTACAAATACTTTTTACCGTACTGTTGCCTTTGACCTTTCCGTTCCAAACGTCAGCAATAAATCTTTTTGCTGTCTCTTCGTCAACTCTTAGGACATTAGCTACAAGACGATCTAAAACTTTTTTCTTCTGTTTTGGATGCAAATCAGATCTTTCCAGAATGGATTCTTTCTCATTCCACAACCCTTTCTGTGCCTTTGCTACTTCGTAGAAATATCTTCTGGCAAAATCCAAAAATGGTCCAAAATTTTGCTCTTCCAACGTCTTAAACAACAGCAAATTTCTTGCGGCAGCATCAGAATAAAGTGTAGGGCTAGAAAGTATCTTTCTTATTTCGAAAATATCATTTACTTTGGAGCGGTCTAAAGCTCTTTGAAGAATGTAAGAAAGTCGAAAATCCAAAGAGTCTTGAGTTGTTCTCCTAGATTTCCTATCAAGATTTTGCAAAATAACATCTAAATTGTCTTGCAAATCAGAATCTGCGTTAACCAAACGAGAAGCCCAGCTCCTCCATGAGTCGCCATAGACCTCAGTGAGCTTAGCAGGGTTAAGGTAAAGAGTGTAGTCAAGAGGAGGTCTGCGATTATTTTGGTCCTCATACGGCGGAATTGTGCTCTTGCAATCTAATTCACACAAGCAGTCAATTATGTCATCAGCTTTGGAAAGAGTTCCAATCACATCTGAAATTCTTGCCTTGTTTTCAGGATCCGGATGAAAGTACTTATAAGCTCTAACCCAGATATCCTTGAGTTTTTGCTCATTCAAGGGCTGAGAGTTTTCAGGCTTCACAGGCTTAACTTTCTCAATCCAAGGATCGTTAAAATACCAGCGAAGCGCTCTCAGCTGGAGATTTGACAAATTTCCTATTAAGTTCCAAAACCTACCTATGCCTCCGAAAGCTTCTTCAATCTTTTTCAGCCGAGAATCGCGGCCCATATCGTGAAGAATATTATCTAAATATTTTTCTCTATGCAGATGGCCGAGAGAAGTCAATTCAGAAATTTGTCGAGCTGCCTCAATAATTGTTTTTCTTGCTTCAAGATATCTTTCTAAACTTTCTTTTGAACTGTAGTCAGGAAAATTATCCTTGACGTATTTTTTAAAGGTTCTTGCATCCGGAATTTTTTTATTTGAATTTATTTTATTTACTTCGGACAAATCGGCTGTGAGAGAGTTCCACTGAGTTAAAAGTTCAATATCGGAACTAAAGAAATCTTCAAACCCAGGACACATGGCAAAAACAAGAGGATCTACATCATTCAAGCTATCAAGGTCGATTTCTGTCTCGATTCGTGAATACCCTCTTCTCTTTAAATATCCTGACAAAGCTTCTGTCAGCTGAGATTTTTCCTGAGCGCTAAGGACAAGACCTGCTTTCATTAACTGATGGTCAACAATAAGATTAAGCAGTCTACGAGCCAGAACAAATCTCTTTTTTGATCGGACTCTGTGCCGCACCGCAGTTCTATGTTTCATAGAGTAGTGAATCTTATCGGAGTTCACAATCGTCATTGCTGTCGCGTCAGCTGCGGTTGGGAGGACGCCGTCGAGATGAGAAATCATGAAGACGCCGGTATACTTTGCGCCCATATCGATTCCCACAGGGAAAATATACTTAGAAGATTCCATTTTTTCTCCTTGTTATGAGTTTTATATAGCGACATCTGTCGGAGAGAAAAAAAAGAACCCCCCAGGATCAAATCACTACAAATAAATTCTTCTTTTTCTTTACAGATTATCCCCTATTTTTAACAGATTGACACTTATTTTCTATGGGAGACCTCAGTCAAAGGCGAGCAAAACGCAGCCAACTGTTTTTCAAGGATTTTTTAAGAAAAAAACAAAGAGTTGAGAAAGCTAAGCAAATTTATGGTAGCTAACGTGAGCAAGAGTTGAAATCACAGAAGTGCATGTACAGGACATGCGAAATGATAATTAGAAAATGAAAAACTCCGGATGGTTAACCCAGAGGCCGGAGTCACAACTTAATTTCGTTGATTTCAGCCCGCAAAAAGCGGCTTCTGAAAGATGTAAGTTTGTTACGTACATAGTACGGGAAAGTTAAAAATTTTTCAACTCCCCCGCACTAATTATTTTTGCCCTTCCGTTTTAGTTTTTTTCAAATCACCTGCAAGAACGTAAGTAATTTGATCAGGCTTAATATACTTCTTCAGGACTGCATTGACCTGGGCAGTAGTTAATGCATTGATCTTGTCTTCCATTTCCTTGTTGAATTTCCAGTCTCTATTGAGCTCAAGCTTTTTGATCCAGCTGGCAGAAATGACACGATCCTGAGCACGAGCAACGGCTTGGCTCTGTAAAAATCCCTTCTTAGCCTCTGCAACTTCCTGATCCGTAAAACCGTCTCTTACGGCTGTCTCAATGACATCTTTTGCGCTGGCTTCAGCCTTCAAAAGATTTTGAGGAGCAACGATTGCTCTGAAAACAAATGCCCCTTCATTACCTTCAGCCGGAATCTTCACCCCAGAGCCGGCACCGTAGGATAAGCCCTCTTTTTGACGCAGACGGTCAATGAGCCTGTTAGACAAACCGGTACCACCGCCTAAGATCCAGTTAGCAATCATCAAGGCTGGAGCATCGGCATCCGTGTCTTTAATTGGAAATACCGCTCTGCCTGCTAAAACTGCATTTTCTTTTTCAGGAGTATCGATGGTGATTCGAGTGGCTGCAACAGGCTTGAACTCTTTATAAATCTTGCCGAACGCTACTTGACTCTTGTTGTCAGCAAAAGCCTTCTTGATTGTTTCTTCGGCTTTCTTTGCATCAAAATCGCCGACAATTGCAATCTCTCCGCGGGCTGTTCCGAAGTACTCCTTAGCAAAGGCCCTCACATCAGCATCGGACAAAGCATTTAATGCTGCAATCTTTTCTGCCAAAGAAGGAGAATGACGAGGATCTCCTTTCGGATAAGTGTTGAAGTGCTGAGCCATCGCATCATCACTTAAAGCATCCGGTTTGTCCTTCATGCTTTCGAACATGACCGTCAGTTTCTTCTTCAGATCTTTAAATTCGTTTTCCGGATAAACGGAATGCTTCCAAAGATCGGCAACGAAGTTCAAAGAAGCATCCAGATTAGATCTTGTAGTGACGTAATTGGAAATCGAGCCGGTCATCTTTAATTTAGACATCTCGTCTTCGATTTCTCCTCTGGAAAGCTTATCGGTACCATAAGTCAGCATGGCATTAGCTAATGTCATGGCTGTTTCTTTTCCGGAAAGATTCTCGAGATTGCCGTAGTCGAACTTCAGCATAACCGTGACGGTTTCTCCGCGGTTCTTCTTAGGAAGCAGAGCAACCTTCAGGTCACCCACATTAAATTTGATAGTTCTCTTGTCTAAATTAGCAAAAGAAGAATCGAATGTTTCTGCTTCTGCTGAGTCTTGCTTAGGTGTGTAATTCACTAAAAGCTGCTCGGCCGTTGGAGAAGACGGGATCGTGGCTCTCTTAGGATTATCTTCAGGCAAGAAAACGCCGACAACTCGGTTGTCTCTGACAAAGTATTTAGAAGCTGCATTTTCAGCTTCCTTTGCAGTCACCTTCTGAATTTGGTCGCGGCCGTAGAAGAAGAGTCTCCAATCACCTAAGGCAATAAACTCAGATAATCCAACGCCAAAAGCTTCAGGATCAGAGAAGAGAACGTCATACAAGTTTTCAGCTTCAATCTTTGTTCTCTCCAGCTCCTTAGAGGAGATCGGAGTTTTTTCTAAAGAAGTTTCAATAGTCTCGATTAAAGCTTTTCTAACCGGTTCGATTGGTTCGCCCTTTTTGACGACAGCCATAAAAATTACATAACCAGGCTGTTTAGTCCCCATGACGGAACCAAAAACTTTAGTTGCCAAACCAGTTTTAACCAAGTTTTGGTAAAGACGTCCGTTAGGATCATCGCTCAGAACGTCTACTGCTGTTTCAACTGCCGGAGAATCGGCGTGCAAAGCGCTTGGAATGCGATAGGCAACCGCAACTAACTGAGATTTCCCTTTTCTTCTGATTTCAAAGGAGCGTTCGCCGTCAGCGGTCGGCTCAACGGTCCACTCCGGAGGCAGAGCCTCAGCCGGATTCTCAATCTTTCCGAAGTCTTCGGCAATCCAGTTGAGAGTTTTTTGGACATCAAACTTTCCGCTTACCGTGAGTACGGCATTATCGGGACGATAATAGCGGTGATAGAAGTCTTGAAGGTTTTCGATTCTGACGTTCTCAATATCGCTCTTGTTGCCGATGGTGCTCTTTCCGTAGTTATGCCAGTCAAAAATCATGGACTGCATACGCTTCATCATGACGCTGGACGGAGAGTTTTCTCCCATTTCGTATTCATTGCGGACAACACTCATTTCACTGTCTAAGTCTTTCTTAGCAATGAAAGAGTTGCGCATGGCATCAGCACTCCAAGCCAAAGCCCATTTCAAATTGTCTTCAGTGGAGGAGAAAGATACGTAGTAATTAGTACGGTCGAACCAAGTTGAACCATTCATACGGAATCCGCGGCGAGTGAATTCTTTTGTCGGATCCGGGAAATTTTTACTGCCTTTGAAGATTAGGTGCTCAAGCAAATGAGCCATTCCGGTTTCGCCGTAATTTTCTTGACGAGAACCAACCAAGTAAGTCATATTGACTGTGGCAGTAGGCTTGGAAGGATCGGAAAATAAAACTACTCGTAAGCCATTGGCCAAACGATACTCTGTAATACCTTCAACGGTCGGGCCCTGAGTCACTCCGGCGGGAAGGACTATGGAAGGTTTAACTGCTTCTGCTCTAACTTCCGAAATCATTTTTGTTTCGTTATTCATCGAAATCAGCGCGGCACCGACACAGGCGGCCACAGCTAATTTTTTTATTGTTTTCATCGCGCGATAATACTCTAATTAAAGATACGGTAAGGATATCCCTTTATCCTTAACAAACCCTAAGATTTTCAATTCATTTAAATCTTTTTTTGTATTATTTGGTTACTCTCAGTTAAACCATTGAGCTCCAGAGGATATAAAGAGATTTTGATTGTTTTTTATAGCGTCGTTTAATATTTTCTTCAGATTTTAAGAGGGGTATTAACGATAATTTAACAAACAATTCCTTTTTTTGTAAAATCTAGCTGAATCAAACGTCTGTAGGAGCTAAACACGTGAAGTTTTTTTATGACCTCCTTCCGGTCATCTTATTCTTTGTCACTTTCAAAGTTGCACAAGGCAACCCAGACTATGCGGCCGGCCTTTGCAATTCTTGGCTTGGCAACGGATTCGATGCTTCGCAAGCTCCTATCATCTGCGCCACAGCAGCGGCAATCCTCGTCTCTCTACTGCAAATCGTATTTAATTTGGTTAGCGGCAAAAAAGTGGAGCCAATGCTGTGGATTTCTGTTGCCATTATTTTGGTATTCGGATCTTTGACTATCTGGCTTCATGACGAAATGTTCATTAAGTGGAAGCCGACAATCCTTTATTGGGTTTTTGCGCTTATCCTTGTCTTTGGAATGCTGACAGGACGCAACTTCATCAAGTCATTGCTCGGAAAACAGATAGAACTTCCTGCTCCCGCTTGGAGAAAGCTCCTCCTCTCTTGGATTGCCTTTTTCTTAGTGGTAGGCGTTTTAAATCTTGTCGTGGCCTATACCTGCTCTACAGATTTCTGGGTTAACTTTAAGCTCTTCGGCCTCATGGGTCTGACCCTTCTGTTTACGCTTGGTATTGGTTTTTATATTGCTCCTTTTATCTCTGAAGACAAAACTAAAGGAAAAGAACAGTGAGCCACACTCCATCATTAGAAAGAATTTCAAACGCGCTCGAACCTTTGTTTCCGATTGAGCTGCGTTTTTCCAATCAGTTTATTCCGGGCAGCCCGCAGCCGGCTTCGGGTCTTTATCACTTATTTGTGATTTCCAGACGGTTTGAAGGCCTCCCAAAAATTGAACGTCACCGCCTCGTCTTTGAATACCTCAAACCATTCATCGGGCACGGCATTCACAACATAACTATGACGCTATTAGCGCCAAGCGAGTCTAGACACTAAACCAGTTTCTTAACAGGACTAATTAAAATGAAAAAAACACTTCTTGCCATCGCATTAGCATCACTCGGCTCAGTTACCTTAGCTCAAACAGCATTTTCCGTTAACGGGCAGACTGTATCTGCAAAGACTCAGAAAGATCTCATGGGACAGATTGCCGCCCGCGGAGTAACTGACGTCAAACAGCAGGAAGCCTTGGCAAAGAATCTTATTATTGAACAGCTGGTAATCGCCCAAGAAGCTAAAAAGCAAAAGATTGATCAGCTTCCGCAAGTTAAGGAAGAGATCGAAGCTCTTAAGCAGCGCGTATACGTTAACCAGCTGATTAAGAAGAATCTTGGAGATAAAGAACCGACCGCTGCGCAAATCACTGAACTCTATAAGAAAGCTCAGGATGCCTACGATCCGCATGAAGTCAAAATCAGCCACATTCTTGTAAAAGAAGAGTCCAAAGCCAGAGACCTCATCAAACAAATCCAAGGCGGAGCTGATTTTGCAGCATTGGCCAAAGAAAACAGCCTTGACGCCGGAACCAAGGAAGCAGGCGGTGCATTACCGATGGTCAACATCAGACACTTTCAAATTCCCGGTTTAGGTGAAGCTGCCGCTTCCCTAACTAAAGGTCAGCTTTTGACGATTCCTTTCAAGAGTACTGCCGGGTACCATATCGTCAGACTCGACGATAAGAGAGAAGTTCCATTCCCAACTGAAGCTGAACTCAAACCTCAGCTCGTTAATCTATGGAAACAACAAGCTGCCCAAAACTATTTGGTCAGCTTAGTTAAAAATGCAAAGATTGAACAAGTCAAAGCTAAAGGCAAGTAATCAGCTTTAGCTTTCCGGCCTGCTTCGGCAGGCCTTATTTTTTGATGGCTTCAATCATTTTTAAATATTCCTCTTTGATTTGAGGGAGCATGTCATATCCGGCTTCAGATTCATGCTTTTTAAAATGATTGTCCTGTTCTAGCAAAAGCTGATAGAGCTTTTCCATCCCCAGCGTTGCGCTGATGCCTTTTAAAGTATGAGAAGAAAGATGAGCGAGATCCTCATCTTTGACCGCTACTGCCTTTTCCAAATTTTCAAATGACGGATCCAGACAAAACTTATTAAGAAATTTCTCATACATCGGTTCCATCTGCATGAAACTGTTTAATGCTTTAGTCACATTAATTCCAGCCTCAGCAAGGATTTGTTTTTTGGACTCTTCCATTTTTAAACCTTTCCGGCCGCCTCAGTTTCCTCCCGAAACTTCAGCCATAAACCGCTTGCAGTTCATCTAAATTTTCTTTTACTGCTTTGAGTAAGTGAGAATTGAATTCCCCGAACTCTCCCTCTTCTACTCTTTTCATCGCTTCAGAAAAAGCTCCTTTTCCGCTCTTTCCGGAATTAGCAATTATCGAGTCAATCATAGACGAAAATGCCACCCCTTGTACCCACAAGGGGATGTCCTGATTTCCGATTTTCTCAGAAATATAGTGTCCTTCCATTTTATCTTTTTGGAATTCTGCCAAATCCTTTGCAAGCTCAAACGGCTTAAAGTGACTAACCTTTTGAAGGTCCGTCAGTAACATTATGGCCTTCTTGTTTCTTTCGGAGATTTCTTCCTGCTGTTCCTTATTCGGGTGATCCGAGTCGTTATGAAGGGAAGAATCCTGGGACAGCTTGCCTATGTCCTGCAGAGAAATCGCTTCTAAAACTTCTCTGATTTCTTGATGAGTAAGATTTCCGCCAACTTCGCTCTTCGTTAAAAGGATTCGGGACAGAGCTCTGACATTATGGCTATGGGCTCTGCTGTCTTTTACGCGATCTTCAATAGCCGCTCCGATTGTTTTAATCAGCCCTCGCCCAAAATCTCTAACTTTTTTAGTTTCTTTTTCTAAGAGCTTTTCTAGTATGGCTCGTGTTTGATATAGCTCAATAATTGATTCGACGCGTTTCTGAACAATAAAAGCGGATAACGGTCTCTTAATAAAATCGACAACGCCAAGTTTGAAAGCTTTTGCGGCAAGAGTGTCGTCCTCTTCGGAGGTAATCAAGAAAATAGGCGTTCGCGGTAAGAGTTTTTCTTCTTTTACTTGCTCAAGAAAGGTTAAACCGTCCATTTGAGGCATTAAATAATCCAGCAAAACAGCATCAAGTTCACCTTTTTTTCTCTCGAATAACATCAAGAGCCTCTTTGCCGTTTGAAGCAATGATAATCGGATGAGCAGAGAAAATAATAGACAAAATCTCGCAGTTGAGCTCATTATCATCAACGATCAAGATGGTGCCTTTTTCTAAGGTCATAGCGGACAGGTCATTTTGTAACATGTTCACCTCCCTTTTTACTTATTGAAGTCCTCTCGAGGGAGCGACAGAACTTTATCTCCTGAGATGATCTGATTGTAACAAAGGAAAGAAAAATAAAAGAGATTTGCCAAGAAAATCACAAATGTTAGTGATCTTGGAACAAAATCAAACTTTAAAATTTCTTTTATAAACAATGAGAAGCCATCAAAATCATAATATTAATGACGGCTATTTGTTAGGGAAAATCACTACTATTTGTTCGAAAATCTTTCGTCCAATTTACATGGTTCAATACGCAAGAAAGGATCTGAAGAAGCAATGAGTTTGCCGAGCACTGAAAACTTATAGGCCAGATAGTTAGCGTGTTCTACTTCGGTTTTGCATCCTTCTTGTTTGGCTGCCACTGCCTCAAACCATTCTTTATCAAAAATTTCCGGAGACAGCGTGTAGGCAAAACATTTATCTCTATACCCGATTTCAAAATACATCGAACCGCCAGCAGGAGAAGGAGGTGCATCTTTCGGTGCTTTATTAAGGTCAAGGATGTATCTTCCTCTTGTGACCGCCCTAGTCACTAGCTCAAAACCATCCACGACGTCGGAACCCGGGAAAGAAGAAAGAATATAAATCTCATGTCTCATCGGCGGTTCGTTCGGAGAAAGATCTTTAAAGGCTCGGCTTAACAACTTCATGGTTACGCCGCTCGCAATCAAACCGCGCGGACCGGAATATCTCATTAAATCTTCAAGCTGAAAAACCAAGGTGCCCTCGGGCTCTCTGACCTCGACAAAATTTTTCATTTGAAAATACATTTACTTCTCCTTTGCAACCGGCAGCACGATTTCTTCTACCGGGACGGTTTTCTTAATAAAACCGTAGTCTTTTAAAAACTTCTGAGTTTTTTCCAGCTGTGCTATATCATCCGGATTTAAACGAGAATAATAATGGTATGCAGAGGCTAGTTTGCTTCCTAACTGTTCCGGTATACCCAACTCAGAGACACCGATTTTAACGGCTTCCTGTTTATTCTCATTAATCCATTGAACCGCTTTATCCTGAGCATTAGCGATTTTCTCCAGAGCTTCAGGATATTTTTCAGCAAAATCTTTGCTTACTGCCATCACGAGATTAACGCCGGTAAAGTCCTTAGCGTTAGCAATTTCTTTGGCTCCTTCTTGCTTGGCTTTTTCCAGCAAAGCCCCTCCTAAGAGAGCGCAGTCAACTCTGCCGGTAAGTAGTGCAGTTAATGCCGCCTGCTGGCTCATTCCAATGAAATGAACACTGCGTTCAGGAACTTTTTCTTTATTTAAATAGTCGGCTAAGAGCTGATGCAAGGCGGTACCCTTAGGGCCGGCCACAGTAACCTCAGCTCCTTGCGCCGGTTTCTTTCCGGACAGGGTTACCAAGCCGAAAAGCTCGGAAGGCCTTCCAACGCCGGCAATCACTTTTATTGGATTGCCATTAGCATTTGCTAAAACCAGTGAAGAGAAATTCATCACCGAAGTCACCTGAGCTGAATTGCTGGCTAACGCCTGACCCTGCTTTCCTCCCTGCGTAAGAGGAATCCAGTTAATTTTGACCTTATCTTTGGCGAACTCTTTTTCCAAAAGATTCTGTTTTTTCATCACGATATTCTGCAGGTTAAACGGCGCTTTAACGTAGAGAATATCAATGGTATCGGGCACTTCTGCATTTGCTGATGTCAGCATAAAGCCGCACAAAGAACAAGCAGCTAAGAACTTAAGCATTTCAATTATTCCTTTTTCTCGTTGCTCGTATTCTATCCAATCAGAGAACCTTTCGAGAAAAGTAGGAAGCATTGAAATTTGTAGTCTTCTCTTCTGCAATGGCTTATAGGAGACGCAGCGCATTCTCTACTCTGCGGGAACAGACGGAGGGGATGAAGAAAAGAAAAACCGAGGAGAATTTGCTTTCCGCCCCACATATTGAATTCAAGCAAAGTCTCCTTATCTAACAAAAAATCCCCCAGTGGTTAGCTGGAGGATCCTTGTCTCAGATGACCGAGAAATTACTGAGCTTTTGCTAAAGCAGCGTTAACGGCAGCAATAATACCCTTAGAAGAGTTTGTAGCGCCAGCGATTGTTTCGAGGCCCTTTGTACCGTCATTCTTAACGATTTCAGGGATCAAGTTGTCGATCGGAGCCTGAATAATCATGTCTGTTTCTGTGTGCTTCAAGACTTTAACGTCAGCAACTTTACCGCCTTTGACTGTAACAGCAACGGTAATTTTGCCGTGGTTGCCTTCACCTTCGCCTTCGAAAGTGCCATCTTTGTATGCAGCCTGAGCAGCAGTCATAAGACCAACGCTAGCTAACAAAAGTACTAATTTTTTCATCGGAAAATCTCCATACTTGAAATAATTTTTGCTTAGGGCATAAGTACCCTAACCGCAATAATTTTATCTATTTTTTGAGGAGATACCATTTTTCAAACTACAAGTTGAACTGAAAAGAAAAGAGATGTGTTCTCAATTGTATTTTTCTGGAACTACATTTTTCAGCATGTCTTCCACCATGGCATCGAGCAGATATCTCGGCTTCCAACCCCACTCTGTCTCCGCACAGCTCTGATCCATGAAATCAGGCCAGCTCTCTGCAATTCCTTGACGAAGAGGATCAATTTGATATTCGATTTTGAAATCCGGCTTATGTCTTCTTATTGATTCAGCTATTTCTTTGGGAGAAAAACTCATGGCCGTGACATTGAAGCTGTTTCGATGAACTAACTTGGCAGAATCCGCCTCCATAATCTCTATTGCCGCCCGTATCGCATCAGGCATATACATGAAGTCCATTTTTGTATCCGGCCCAATCGGACAAACAAACTTTTCCCCTTTGACAGCTGAATAGAAAATATCAACCGCATAGTCGGTTGTGCCCCCTCCCGGAGGAGTTGTGTAAGAGATTAGGCCCGGGAACCTAACGCTTCTGGTATCAACAGCGAATCTTTTGAAGTAATAGTCTGAAAGCAACTCTCCGGTTACCTTGCTTACGCCATAAATCGTCGTCGGCCTCATGACGCAGTCCTGAGGCGTGTTGACCTTTGGAGAGCTTGGTCCGAAAGCACCGATAGAACTTGGCGTAAATACCGCACAGTTGTATTTTCGAGCAACTTCAAGAACATTAAGCAAACCGTCAATGCCAACGTGCCAGGCGTTTACCGGATCCTTTTCTGCGGTTGCTGAAAGAACGGCCGCTAGATTGTAGATAGTGTCAATTTGATATGTCTCGACAATCTTCTCGAGCGCATCTCGATCAAGAATATCAATCTCTACGGAAGGTCCGGTCTTTTGTAAATATTCCGGCACTGATCTGCGTTTTGTGTAACCGGCATAGACAGTACCCGAATTACCTAAATGTTCTCTCAGTGCTGCAGTTAATTCTGTACCTATCTGACCGGTTGAACCGATTATTAATATATTTCTCATGGGTTAGGTTTCTAAAAGAATCTGTAAATAAGGGAGCCCATTAATAGGACAAGGACAACATACAAAATATTTCGTACGAACTTACTTCCGATTTTAATCGCATAGTAGGCCCCTACTCTGTTGCCAATCATGCTGGAAATTGCGCATGGAATTGCAATGGAATAAATAACGGAGCCGCCTGCTGCAAAAGCCAGGTATGCACCGAAGTTAGCAGCCAAATTAAAAACTTTAGCCGTCCCCGAGGCCTGCACCATCCCCATCTTTAAAAAAACATGGAGTGCAATTAAAAAGAAAGTACCTGCACCGGGACCGAAAAATCCTTCATAAAGGCCGACGATTGTTCCGATTAAGCAAACCCGAAGCCAGAAACCTTTTTTTGGCATTTCTCCTTCATCAAGTTTGAAACCGCCGGAAAAGATAGTCAGCAAAATTGCCAAAGGCAGCATGATGACAATAACTTTTCCCATCATTTCATCAGGGACGAGCAATGCGAGTTTACCACCCGTTATCGAGCCTATCATGGACGTAAGGATGCCGACCGGAACAACTCTCATTAGGATTAAGTTGCCGCGCCAAAAAGTCCAAATAGCAGCTAAAGAACCGATACTGGTTGCTAGTTTTCCGGTACCGAGAGCCATGTGCGGAGGAACTCCGCACAGCAAGAGAGAGGGAACAGTGACAAAACCTGCGCCGCCCGCAATTGAATCGATAAAGCCGGCCACAAAAAAGGCCAAAACACAAATAACTATGACAGTGAAAGAGACTTCCATCTTTTTCTCCTTTGTGTCTTTTATTTTTGTGGATTGTAATCCTACTGTAATAAAAGAAATCTTTTGTTGCTTATTTCAGGAGAAAAAATTTTTTTGAACTCTCGTTATAGGCCTAGAGCATCAGAGGAATTTGCACTATGGCGTTACAGCAAAAAATTGACATCCTCCTCTTCGTGAACGAAGAGGATTCCCTACCACCACTACAACAGCCGTAGCCTATTGTTG
>NZ_CABSJB010000012.1:0-62248 GCF_902477955.1 uncultured Turicimonas sp.
CCAAGCCTGCTTGGTCAAGTCATCATAAACAATCAAGGAATCCTGACCGCGGTCTCTGAAGTATTCACCCATTGTTGCGCCGGAGTACGGAGCAATGTACTGCATAGCAGCAGATTCGGATGCAGAAGCGGCAACGACGATGGTGTAATCCATTGCGCCGTATTCTTCCAATTTACGTACTACGTTGGCGATAGTAGAAGCCTTCTGACCGATAGCAACATAAATACAGATAAGGTCTTTACCCTTCTGGTTGATGATGGTATCGATAGCAACGGCTGTCTTACCAGTCTGACGGTCACCAATGATCAACTCACGTTGGCCGCGTCCGATTGGAACCATGGAGTCAACTGACTTCAAACCTGTCTGAACCGGCTGGCTAACGGACTGTCTGTCGATAACGCCAGGGGCAACTTTTTCTACAACGTCGTACTCGTCGGTAACGATTGGGCCTTTGCCGTCGATTGGCTGACCAAGAGCGTTGACAACGCGGCCAATCAAAGCCGGGCCGACCGGAACCTGAAGAATGCGACCTGTTGTCTTAACGATGTCGCCTTCAGAAATATGTTCATAGCTACCCAGAATAACAGCACCGACTGAATCTCTTTCTAAGTTAAGAGCAAGACCGTAAGTGTTATTTGGGAATTCAAGCATTTCGCCTTGCATCACGTCAGAAAGACCGTGAACACGGCAAATACCGTCAGTCACAGAAACAACTGTGCCTTCCGTACGAAGGTTGGTATTAAGACCCATCCCTTCGATTCGCTGCTTTAGCAGCTCGCTAATTTCACTCGGATTGAGTTGCATAGCTTAAAACTCCGTTATTAACTTGTGAGGGCTGCATGCATTTCTGCAAGACGAGCCTTAACTGTTCCGTCAAGTACCTTATCTCCGACAGAGATTTTCACTCCACCAATAAGAGACTTGTCAATCTCGATCTTTGGAAGCAATTTCAAACCAGGGAACTTGTTGCCCAAGGCTTTAACTAAAGAATCGACCTCTTCCTGACTTAATGGGAAAGGAGTTTCGATCAATACTTCTGCTTCAGATCTGTCTTGATGAAGAAGGTTTTTGAATTGCTCGGTAATAGACGGTAACGCCTCAAGTCTGCCATTCTCTATCAAGAGTTTCAAAAGCCGGATAGCTTCAGAGGGAATCTCTTTAGGCAGCATGCCGCGCAATAAACTGTAGATTTGTTCAGAACCCACCTGAGGGTCATTGATTAAATCTTGCAATGCTGGATCAACAACTATCTGATCGAGAGTTTCTAGAGCAAGCAAGACTTTATCAGCCAGACCCTCTTCCTTACTGTCCATAACAGCTGCATTAAGAGCTTCTGCATAGGGACGTGCAATAGTTGAGATTTCAGCCATGATTACAGTTTCGCCTTAAGTTGGTCTAGCAATTGCTGATGAGCCTTAGCATCGACTTCTTTACCTAAAATCTGAGAAGCACCGGTAACTGCTAAATGCGCAACTTGGTCCTTCAATTGCTCGCGGGCTTGTTGAATTTCTTGAGCAGCTTGGGCTCTGGCAGCAGCAATGATCTTGTCGGCTTCAACCTGTGCCTGAGCTTTAGCTTCGTCAATGATTGCCTGACCGCGTTTTTCGCCTTGAGCAACGATCACTTGAGATTGTTGGCGCGCTGTAGCTTCGATAGAAGCGCCTTGTTTCTTGGCTTCTTCGAGAGCATGCTCACCGCGATCGGCTGCTGCAAGACCATCGGCAATCTTTTTCTGCCGCTCTTCGATTGCTCGATTGAGCGGTGGCCAAATGTATTTCATGGTGATCCAAGCACCAACGAAAAACACAGCCATCTGTACGAACAGTGTTGCATTAATGTTCATTTTTCGATCCCTTTAAGCAATTCTTTTACAGAACTGCAGTTTGTCTGGAAAACCTAAGCGCAAAGTAAAGCTGGTTAGCCGACAAAAGGATTTGCGAAAGCGAACATCATGGCGATACCAACACCGATCAAGAAGGCGGCGTCGATAAGACCAGCGAGAAGGAACATCTTGGTCTGCAATGTGTTGATAAGCTCTGGCTGGCGAGCAGAAGCTTCGAGGTACTTGCTACCCATGATAGCGATACCGATACAAGCACCAAAAGCACCGAAGCCAATGATAAGGCCACAAGCTAAGGCAACATAAGCGACGTTTGTCATAACGAACTCCTTGTTAAATATGACGTAAACAAATCAAAAGAAAGAAAAGAAAATTAATGTCCTTCATGGGCCTGACCAATGTAGACCAAGGTCAACATCATCATAATGAAGGCTTGAAGCAAAACAATCAAAATGTGGAAGAGCAGCCAGCACAAACCGGCAATGAAGTGTCCAACCACACCGAAAATACTTAACCCGTCAAAACCTGCCCACAAACCGCCAAGCAAAGCGATAAGGAAGAAAACTAACTCACCGGCATACATGTTTCCAAAAAGTCGCATGCCGAGAGAGACTGTTTTGGCTAAGTATTCGATCAAATTCAGAAGGAAGTTAAATGGCCACAAAAGCGGATGATTTCCGAATGGAGCTGTGAAGAGCTCTTTGTTAAAGCCCTTGAGTCCCTTGACCTTGATTCCATAATAGATCATCAAAATCAATACACCGCAGGCAATGCCTAAAGAGCCGTTAAGGTCAGCGGTTGGAAGCGGACGGAGATAATGGATACCGAATGCACTGGCGATAGACGGGAACAAGTCAACCGGAATCAAGTCAATCGCATTCATAAATGCTACCCAGACAAAAACTGTCAAGGCTAAAGGAGCAATAAAGGTTCTGTCTCCATGGACAATGGACTTGGCTTGTTCAGAAACCATGTCAACAAGCATTTCTACTGCGCATTGGAATTTGCCCGGGACTCCTGGAGTTGCCTTACGGGCAGCCATATAGAGTAAACCGAGTGCTAACGCCATCATCAAAATAGAAAATACTGCGGTGTCAAAGTTGAAGACGGAGAAGTCAACAATACTTTGCTGCTTGACAGTGGATAGATGGGTTAAATGGTGCTGGATATATTCGGTAGCCGAGCCTGCCATGGTTATCAATCCTTCAATTACTTTCTGCTAGCTAAAGCAAAAACATGACTTAAAAGAACCGCTCCGCTGCTGATAATGAACGAGAGCCAGTCCAAATTCTTATAAAACATCGCCACAATCAAAAATCCGAAGATAATCATCGTGACTTTAAAAAACTCATACAAGAAAATCCCGAAAGGAGAGGCTTTCGCATTTCTCGTGACCCACATCATCAGGATCACAAGTAACGAAGGGAACGCACAAACCGCCCCTCCGCATAAAGCAGATAACCCACTATTTCTTCCCGAGAAGATCCAGAAAAGTAACGAACAAGAAAGGCATACAAAAAACTGCCAAAATACAACACGCCTTAAAGCAAACATTTGGCAGAAATTTCAATTAATTCAGTTACGCTATTTTTCATTTGTGCGCATTGTAATGAACCCAATTCAGTTAGGCAACCTAGAAAAGCGGCATATCATCCGTTTTAATGACCTCTTGGAAAATGACCTAGTGAAAAATACTTAAAATTTTGTGGACTAAATAAATCTGTCCCTAAAATCTCTTTTTCATAGCCGTCATTATTTACCCCAGAGGGGTCGTTCCAAACTTTATATATCCCTTGGACTTTAGAAGATTTTTAGAATCTTAAGAGAGGGACAAATTGGCTGTCTCTTTCAGATTTCGTCAGCCCTACTAGCTCAGATTATTTCTTATTTAACTTTTTCAATAAAGCCATAAGCTCTTCTTTATTGGCGAAATTCAAGACAATTTTGCCTTTTCCTTTTGCATTTGCTGACAATTTAACCGGAGTTCCGTAGAGCTTTCCTAGCTGTTTTTCGAATTTTGTGAAGTCCGGAAGTATGATTTCCCCTTCTTCGGCTGGTGTTTCGGGCTCTTCCTTCTGCTTCTTGATTTTCTCTACTAAGGCTTCGACCTGCCTTACCGATAAACCTTTTTTAATGATTTCTTCAGCCAGCTCAATTTGTTCTACTTTTTCTAGAGGAAGCAGGGCACGCGCATGTCCCATATCCAGCTCCCCGTTTTTTAGGTAAGTTTGAATTTCTTCCGGCAGACTAAGAAGACGAATTAAGTTGGAAACGGCTGATCGGGAACGGCCGACTGCTTGAGCAGCTTGTTCATGGCTGAAATTGAATTCTTGGATCAGTCTCTGGACACCCCAAGCTGCATCGATTACATTGAGATCTTCTCTTTGAAGGTTTTCGATAAGACCGATAATTAAGGCATCCTCATCACCTACCTCCAATATAGAGACCGGCACTTCTTTTAGACCGATCAGAGTAGCAGCTCTAAATCTTCTTTCTCCGGCAAGAATCTCGTAAGAGTTCTCTTCTACCTTACGAACAACAATCGGATTAATAATTCCTTTTTCCTGAATGGAATGAGCCAATTCTTGAATGCTTTCTTCAGACAAAATCTTTCTTGCCTGATATTTACCAGGATGAAGTTTTGCTAAAGGAAGTTTCTGAACATCTCCGTTAGGAGTTTTGGGTTCTAAAACATCTGCAACGGATTTCACCCCAAACATACTAGGGAGGCCCTTACCAAGCCCTTTTGTTTTCCTAGGTGTCATCTCAAGCTTCCTTCTTCTTTAAAGCTTTTCTCTTTTTCAAATTCTCTTTCTTTGCGAATTCTTCCGCAAAACTAGTATAAGCCTGTGCGCCTCTAGAACTCGGTTCGTACAGAACTCCGGGCAAACCGTAACCTGGAGCTTCGGCAAGTCTGACATTTGTTGGAATAACGGTACCGTAGACTCGTTTTCCAAAAAAGTTAATAAGCTCTTCACTTACTTCTTTCTGGAGCGTGACTCTAGGATCAAACTTCACTCTAAGAAGACCGGTAATTACTAAGTCACTATTAACCTGTTCTCTCACGGCTTTCACACTGATGACCAGGTCAGAGACCCCCTCTAAAGAGAAATATTCGCAAGTCATCGGAATAATCAAACCGTTGGAAGCGCAGAAGGCATTGATCGTCAAAATAGAAAGGGTAGGAGGGCAATCAATCAAAATCACATCGTACTGATCTTGAATTTGCTCTAATCCTTTCCGAAGCTTGAGTTCTTTGTCAGAACACTGAAGCAACTCTTCTTCCGCACCGGCTAATCTTCTATTTGCACCTAAAACAGAGTACCCCGCAGCTTCCGAATATTGAATTGCATCCGAGATAGAGGCATCTTCATTCAGAACGTCATAAACAGAAAGATTTAAGGTATTTTTTTCTAAGCCACTCCCGGTTGTTGCATTTCCTTGCGGGTCCAAATCAACAAGCAAGACTTTGTAACCTAGCTTGCCAAGTGCGCCGGCTAGGTTGACGGTTGTAGTTGTTTTTCCGACGCCGCCTTTTTGGTTAGCGACGCTATAAATCTTTGCCATTTACCTCTTCCTGACCTTGTTTATGACCTAGTTGGGGACGACGTCCCGCAATCTGAAATTATTTAGTGTACTGTTTATGCACGGCTATTTTAAGTTAATTTAGAAAACTCGCAGGAGGCAAGTATTACGATTCGAATATTTTGAGAACTCAATACTTGTTCGAGAACGGTAAGAAAATGGATCAGACACTCGCTAATTCAAACGGCAGCACGCAAGCGTCAGCAGAGATTATGCTGCCTGCCGAACTGACAGCGGCTTGCTCTAACCAATATTGGAGCAAAGTTATTTCCCCTTCTTCTAAACCTGTTGTATTCAACGCTCAAAATGTCAAGATTTGTGACGAGTCCGGCATCGCTCTATTATTTCAAATTAACCACGCCGGCCCCAACGTCAAGCTGATTAACACTCCTCAAGACATACAGCAAGTGTATGTCACGATGACTAAAAATCTTACGGCTCAACCTCCAGCTCCTAAGCAAAGAGAAGGCTTTATCGTTGCCTGCGGTGCCTGGCTAAATACTTTCCTTCAAGGAACCAAAGCTAGCTTAACTTTCTTGGGAGAGAGTCTTTGCGCCATCTGCTCTCTATTTATCCATCCTCAGCGCTTCCGGCTAAAAGAAATTCTCAGCGTCAGCGACGACACCGGAAGCAACGCTGTCGGGATTGTGTGCCTAATCGGCTTTTTAATGGGTGTGATTATTGCCTTTGAAACTGCTTTGGTCGCTCAGATTTTCGGTGCCGTTATTTTTGTGGTCAACGGAATCGGCATTGCCGTTACCCGCGAGCTCGGCCCTCTAATGACTGCCATTTTATTTGCCGGCCGCTCAGGCTCCGCCTTCGCTGCTCAGTTAGGAACCCAAAAGGTTAATGAAGAACTCAATGCCTTAACCACATTTGGGTTAGACCCAATGCACTTTTTAGTGGTCCCCCGCTTATTAGCATCCTCCGTGGTAGTACCCCTATTATCAGTTTTTGCTTCACTTACCGGGATTCTCGGGGGAGCGTTGGTCATGGGTCTATACGACATTACGCCGATGCAGTTCTACGTACAGTTGGTAGGCTCGATGACTCTCGGGGACATCTTCTTTGGTTTGGGTAAAGCTGTTATTTTCGGCTATGTAATTGCCTTAATCGGATGCGAATGCGGGATGAATACGGGAGCAGGCGCAGCTGCAGTCGGTATCTCGACCACCAAAGCTGTGGTTCGCAGCATTGTATGGATTGTCGTCATTGACGGCGTTGCGGCTTTGTTGGCAAACAGACTAGGTTTCTGATGATGATAGAAAACAATAAAAAATCAGTTATTCGGGTCGAAAACCTGACCATGGGGTGGCCGGGGAAGATTCTGTTGGAGAACGTCAGCTTCGATATTCTGCAAAATGAAATCGTTTTTATCATGGGAGGCTCCGGCTGCGGTAAATCCACTTTGATGAAAACAATTATCGGTCTTAACCCACCGATGGCTGGCGACATCCTAATCAGAGGGGAAAGCATCATTCACTCTGATCAAGAAAAGATAGCTGAAATCCAAAGAGGTCTGGGGATCATGTATCAGAGCGGAGCTTTGTTTGGTTCGCTAACGGTTTTAGAAAACGTCCGTTTTCCGCTGGACCAATTTACAAAGCTTCCAATGGCGGCCAAGAACCTGACTTCTCAGATGCTTTTAGCCGCTCTGGAAATGCCTCATGCCGCCAACCTGATGCCTGGGGAACTTTCAGGGGGCATGATCAAAAGGGCTGGTATTGCCAGAGCGCTTGCGCTAGGAGCCACAATTCTGCTTCTGGACGAGCCGAGCGCAGGTCTGGACCCTATTACTGCTGCCAACCTTGATGAAACAATTCTTAGGTTAAGAAAAAATTTGAACTGTACATTTGTAATAGTCAGCCACGAGCTGAAAAGTATTTTCCGGATTGCCGACCGCTGCCTCATGCTGGATCCTGTCAGCAAATCCATCATTGCCGACGGTTCTCCTGAAGAATTGAGGGAGCACTCTCCCAATCCGAGAGTTCGCCAGTTCTTTAACGCACAACCGGACGGTGAGGAATAATCTATGAATAACAATACAAAATTATTTAGATTAGGGTTGTTTGTTATCGCCGCTGTCCTTTTGATTATTGCCGCTGTAGTCGTTCTTGTAGGTCCTTCTCTTACTAAACCCAAGACCATCACTGAAACTTACTTTAAATACTCTATCAGCGGATTAGAAGTCGGCTCTCCGGTTAAATTTCGCGGCATCCAAGTAGGCGAGGTGAAAGAGATTCTTCTATCCACGGAAGCGTACCCGAAGTCAGCACAAGATGTAATCTCTAATCTGAACTCAGTGGCCGTAGTCAGAATGCAGCTTAATTTGCCGTCCGACAGTGTCCATCAAGAACTAAACACCTATATAAAAGAGGGGCTGCGAGCCCAAACTCAGTTAGCCGGTATCACAGGCTCTCTGTATATTTCCTTGGAATTTTTAGATCCTGAAAAGTATCCTGCTGACAGCATTTCTTTTACCTGGCACCCTGAATATCCATACATCCCATCGGCTCCGAGCTTAAGCAATGAAGTTATTGAAAACGTTAAAAATTTCCTTGCAGGCTTAGATGAGATGGATATCGAGAAGTATGTTTCCAACACGTTACCGGCAATTAATTCTCTTATAGTCAATTTGAACAGAATTGCAGAAAGCATCAATGCTTCTACCGTTCAAGACATCGGAACCAACTTAAATACTTTACTGACGAACACTGATACCAAGATTTCAGAAATCGACATTCAAAGTCTGAACGAACTTATTGGTCAATTAGACGCTGCCGCCAAGAATTTCGGAACTATGGCTCAGAAGACCAATACACGCAAACTCGTCGATAGCCTTACGCAACTTTCTCAACGGCTTAACGGCTTGGTCGGCAATAATCAGTACGAAGTTCAGCAGATTATTGCCAATATCAACCGAATTACTCAAAATCTTCAAAGTCTGAGCCGTGAGTTGGTCAATGACCCAAGTGCTCTCTTTGTCCCTCCGAAGAGCTCTACAGAAAAAGTGTTAAGAACAGGGGAGAAATAAGAAAATGATTAAGAAATTAACTTTAGCTGCCAGTTTTGCTTTTCTTGCCGGATGTTCGATTCTTCCGGACAGACCTCCTTTGAATTATTACGATTTTTCAATTTTGACTCCTCCTGCGACTGTTATTTCTTCTAAGAAGCTTCCTGCATCCGTCAGAGTCAACCTGCCGGATATTGCAACGCCTTACAACAGTCCTAAGCTGTACATCAAGGGCAAAGACAACCGCTTTTATGCAACTAATATCAATCGCTTAGTGGCTTCTCCCAACGATATTATCGGTGATGACCTAAGGCAATGGCTCGATAAGACAGGTCCCTGGAGTATGGTTTTAGCTCCAAACAGTCTTGCATCTCCGGACTATCAGATGACTATCTATATCTCTGAACTTTTTGCCAATGCTTCAGTTCAGCAGCCGGGAGATACAGTTATTTCGATGGATGTATCAGTAACGAGAGCTTCAAATGACAAACTGGTATTCAACAAACACTATCGGATAGTCACCCCGATCGAGCAGGAAAGCATCCCCGCGTTGATCAAAAGCTACTCAGTTGGCTTTAACAACTTATTCGAGAAGCTCACCCAAGACTTGAACCATAAATTCATCAAGTAATGCCTAATAATCATCTTGGCCGCTCAATTTTCGGTTGAACGGCCTTTTTATATGAGTTATAGAAATAAATTTTTATTCAGCCACTAGACGAAACCAAAACATAAAGAGTTTTGTTTGGAGGCAACAAAAGAATTCTCCAAGTTCGTAAAAAGCAAAAAAAATTCTCAAAAATACTGAGCCGACAAGGTTCTCCCTCTTTTGTAGGCATGGAAGTGACTATAGAATAACAGTTTGTGACATTCTGCTTTTTTTCAACTCTTAAAGAGGCTTCAATATGAAATTATTTAGTGTAGCAGCGTTGTCTGTTTGCTTCCTTGCTGGTTCTGTCAGCGCAGCAGAAACTCTCAACGCTTATTCCATCATGCCTGAGAAGTACGCATCCAAGGTATTTGCTGAATTCACTAAAGATACCGGAATCAAAGTTAACTTCCTGCGTTTCTCCTCAGGGGAAGCCTTGGCAAGATTGACAGCTGAAAAGGGCAACCCTCAGGTTGACGTTATGCTTGGCGGTCCTGCCGATACATATGCTGCAGGCGCTAAAGATCAGATTTTCGAATCTTACAGACCAAAAGATTCCGATGCTATCCCTGCAAATCTTAGAGACAAAGACAATCGCTGGACCGGTATCGGTATTATTCCTCTGTGCTTCTTAACTAATACTAAGTTCTTGGAAAAGAACAAGATGCAGGCTCCTACAAAGTGGGATGACCTCCTTGATCCGAAGTACAAAAACAACCTTCAGATGGCCGATGCCAGAACTTCCGGAACCGCTACAGAACGCATCTACTCTTTAGTTAAGGTTAAAGGCGAAGATCCTGCCTTTGAATATCAGAAGAAACTTAACGGCAACATCCAGATGTACACCAAGAGCGGTGCGGGCGGTGCCATGCCAATCGCTACCGGTCAATGCGCTTCCGGTATCTTCTACATTGTTGACGCTTTAGATATTAAGCAACAGGGTTATCCGGTTGTTATCACCTATCCGGAAGACGGTGTCTCCTACGGTATCGAAGCAACAGGTATCGTCAAGGGTGCTAAGAACCTGGACGCCGCTAAGAAGTTCGTTGACTGGGCTGCCAGCAAGAAATTCGCAGACTTCATCGTTGCCAACAAGATCAACTACGTTCCTACACGCAACGACGTTAAGACTTCCAATCCGCTTCTTGACCTCTCCAAGATCAACCTCAAAGACGTTGACACAACTTGGAAAGGCGAAAAGAGAAAAGAATATACAAACCGCTGGATCAACGAAGTCATTAAGTAATCAACATATTGATTTACTTAATTCTTAAAACTAAGGCCCCTTCGGGGGCCCTTAAACATAGGCAGCAAACCCATGGTCAAAAGCTCTGAAAAAAATGATCTGGTAACCAAATTTACTGTTTTTGCCTTATGGATGGCCATGGGTGTCTTTGTCGTCTACCCATTAGTCCGCTTATTAGGGGTTACTTTCTGGGTTGACGGACACTTTACCTTTGACAACTTAAAACCCTTCTTGGACAACTGGTACGACAGAAGGGCCATCGTCAACAGTATTGTTTTAGCGACAGCAGTCGGTCTGACCGGAACCATCATCGGTTTTATTTTTGCTTTTGCGGTGACTCGGCTTTCCATGCCGGGCTGGTTAAAATTCGCGATTTCAGCGGTAACACTTCTTCCGCTTATTTCACCTCCCTTCACCAGTTCCATCGCTTTAACTCTCTCCTTAGGCCCAAACGGCATCTTGCTTCAATTCTTCGGCCTGGACAACTTTAATTTCTACGGCTTTTGGGGCACCTATATTTCAGAAACTCTGACTTATTTCCCGATTGCCTTCATGACACTGACGACAATTCTTTTAAGAATTGATCCGAACTTGGAAGATGCAGCATATTCATTAGGCTCTTCTCCATTTAATGTCTTTAGAACAGTTACATTCCCATTAGCAGCTCCCGGTTTAGCCAACGCCTTCCTGCTCGTATTCTCCTGCTCACTGGCAGACTTCGCCACACCGCAGGTTTTAGGCGGTCACTCATTCCCGGTTCTGCCGACACAAGCTTACTTGCAGATTACCGGTATGTATGACTTCAAGGGCGGTGCTGCATTGTCCTTCCTGCTCATTATTCCCGCTTTGATTGTTTACGGTCTGCAGAATTTCTGGGTCAGCCGCAGAAGCTTCGTTACCGTTACCGGTAAAGCAGGCGGAAGAAGCTCCATCAAAGGCCCGGGTGCGCTTATTACTGGCGTCGTTCTCGGCACCGTGACCTTTATTTCGGCTTTTGTTCTGTATCTTTATTCCATTATTCTCATCGGTTCGCTCATCAAGGTTTGGGGTGTGGATAACTCTCTGACATTCGAGAACTACCATTACGTCTTTACCTTCGGCAGCAAGGCGATTAAAGATACTTTGATTATTGCCTGCGTCGGCACTCCGATCGGCGGACTGCTTGCCGTATTAATCGGCTATGTCACTAAGTGGCTTAAAGTTAAAGGCCATAAGACATTAGAAACGATTTCCCTGCTGAACTACACGCTTCCGGGTACGGTCGTCGGTATTGCTTACATTATTGCTTTTAACGACAAACCAATCGTGTTAACAGGTACCGTCTATATTCTTATCGCAGCCTATGTGTTCCGTTATTCATCAGCCGGTATCCGCAACGTGATTGCTTCTCTTACTCAGATTGATCCATCCATTGAAGAAGCTTCCACCAGCTTAGGCGCCTCTTCAGCCTATACGTTCTGGAGAATTACCGTTCCTTTGGTATTGCCGGCAGTAATGGCAGGTATGAAGTATTTGTTCATCCACTCCATGACCGCCATCAGCGCGACCATCTTCTTGGTCTCGGTTCACTGGTCTCTTATCACGACCCGCATTCTTGAATGTATGACTGAGCTGCAATTTGCTCAGGCCTGTGCATTCTCTATCGTTCTCATTATTATTGTTTTCATTGCTTCAGGCGTTATGTCTTTAATTGCGAAGACTGTCTGCCCTGTAGGTAATTCAACCGGAGGTCTCCGCTAAATGTCAGTTGCCCTTTGTTTACAAAATATCTCCCGCCATTACATTAAAGACGGAAAAGATTTTACGGCGGTCTCTTCGGTTGATTTGGAAGTTCAGACCGGTGAATTCTTAACATTCCTCGGGCCGTCGGGATGCGGAAAAACGACGACTCTTAGAATGATCGCCGGCTTTGAGACGCCCTCCAGCGGTGAAATTTTATTGGACGGTGAGAACATCACTAAAGTTCCGGCAAATGAAAGAGACATGGGATTCGTATTCCAGAACTATGCGCTCTTTCCGCATATGAAGATTTTTGACAACGTTGCCTACGGCCTGAAGATCAGACGCGAGACCACTGACTCCATCAAGAAAAAAGTCCATGAAGCCTTAGCAATGGTCGGCCTTGAAAACGCAGAAGGGAACTATCCTAACCAGCTTTCAGGGGGCGAACAGCAGCGCGTTGCTTTAGCTCGTGTATTGGTTCTCAGACCAAAAATCATTCTCATGGATGAACCGCTTTCTAACTTGGACGCTAAGTTAAGACTGCACATGAGAACTGAGATCAGACGCATCCAGAAAGATCTTTCTCTGACTTGCCTCTACGTTACCCACGATCAGAAAGAAGCTCTGACCATGTCCGACCGCATCATGGTTATGCAGCGCGGTCACATTGAACAGTTAGGTTCTCCGTTTGACCTCTATGACGATCCGGCTTCTCCTTTTGTTGCGGATTTCATTGGTCAGGCCAACCTCATCCCCGGCACTCTCGTCAGCAAGAACGGAGACTACGGCATTTTCAACGTTAACGGCAGAAATATTCAAGCCCGTCTAGGAAAGCAAAATCCTCCGGAAGTCGGCAAAGAAGCTTTATTGGTTGTTCGTCCGGAAAATCTTTCTTTTGCCTCCGGCTCTGAGAATGCTATTCCGGTAAAGATCGTGAATACTCTCTTTGAAGGAGACAAGATTGACTATCACGTTCAAGTTCAAGGCATTACCGACAAGACTTATTCCATGGGCATTCCTTTCTTACCGGGCATGAAGATTTTAGACGTAGGTCTCGAACGGGAAGCATCTTTTGTTCCGCAAGCCGGAGTCATTATTAGGAAATAAACCTCATGCGTGAAATTATTGTTCCCAATTTGCCACCTCCGAACGGTCACTACTCTCATGCCGTAATTTCCAAAGGACAGCTCTATATGTCCGGAATTCTGCCGAACTTGGTAAAGCCGCAGGACTCATTAGACGATCAATTTGAAGCTGTTTTCAAGGTCATTAGAGAGGTTTTAGGGTTCACCGGCGTATCTCTTCAAGACGTTGTTAATTGCCGCGTCTACGTTGCGGATATCAACGATTGGCCCCGTATTAATGAGCTCTATGCTAAAGCGTTTGGAAACCATCGTCCTGCGCGCGTTGTCGTTCCTGTAAAGGAACTTCATTTCGGTTACAAACTTGAGGTTGAACTCATGGCTGAAATGCCCGAGTAAACTTTTTGTTCTTTCCTTTAGAAGGCTTCTGAATTCTCGATTCAGAGGCCTTTTTCGTTAGGTCATAGGAAAGAAATGTCTTAGCACGGTTACGGCTAACGGAATAGTGAAGGAGCACATCACAGTCGTAATTATCATGGCATTGGCAATAATGTCAGCTGCAGCATGGAATTGCTTGCACATCAAATAGACATTGACACCAATCGGTAAGCAGCCAAGGAACACTACGGCAGTCGTTTCCACCGGTCCAAGGCCTATTAACCAAGCCAAACAGAAAATTAAAGCCGGATGCACAAAGAGCTTTATTCCGCTTAAAACAATACTTTTACGAATACCGCTTCCAAGGCCATATTCAGCTAAACCCATTCCCACAACAATTAAGCTGATGGCCGTTGCTGAATTACCGATAAGACGCAAAGGCTCATCGATCACATATGGAATCTTCAGACCTGTACAGCTCCACAAAACACCCGAGAAGATGGAGATAATGAGAGGATTCTTGAAAACGGTCAGCAACGTCTTAAGGAAGCTCTTCACGGTTAAATGACCGGTCTGTTGAGCAAACTCCACAGCAATAGAAACCAGAGTCCACAAAATCATGGCATTCATCGACAGAACTGCGGAAATTGAAGGCGTTACAATTTCTCCCAGCATGGCAATAGCCAATGGAAGTCCAAGCAGTCCATTATTAGAAAATACACATCCGGTACCGAAAATAGCGGAATCTACCGGAGGCATTGAAAGGACTCTCTTGGCGACAAAGCGCCCAATAAAAAATAAGATAATGCAAGCTCCGAAATATGCCAAAAGCAGCCTTAAATCGGCGTGGTTCTCTTTAGTGAAGAGGTCTGAAAGAAGGCGAAACAACATTGCCGGCAACGCGATATTGAAAGCAAACCGAGCCAAGATATTTCCAGCCGCTTTACTAAAACCAAACCATTTAGCTAAAGCAAATCCTAAGAAGATCAGCAGAAACAACGGCGAACTTCTTTCAAACTGAAAGAGAAACTGGGAGAGGAGTTCGAGTTCCATTTTTCTTTTTATCCAATGTTTACGTTAGTCTAAAACTTAGAAAAATTAGCTGTGGATAAACAGATCAGGAAATTCCATAACTTTGGAGTGAGTAACATTTCTCAAAAGAAGGAGTTTGTTCCTGCAAACCTCAAAGATCCTCTTTAAACTTTGGGGAATTCTTTTTAATAAAACCGGACAGAACCAAGAAGGGCAGAGGTAGTGATTCTGGCCTCACAAACAAATACTGATATGTGGCGACTGATTTTTCCGATTTTGGGAGCAATTCTATTTGCGGCCCATTTATATTTTTGGGGTAGTTATTTTTGGCTAGCTGTTCCGGTTATCTTACTTATCCTGCTGATTATTCCTTTCCGTCCGGTTTGCTGGCTTTGGCAATTAAGTCTTATCGGCTTCGGTATTGAATGGTTTATATCGGCCTACAACCTTTACCTCCGCAGAATTACATCCGGCATGCCCTTTGCTTTAGGCGTCTCAATTCTTATTGCCTGCGGAGTTTTAACTATTCTTTCTTCAGTGGTGTTCTACAACGGCAGAATCAAAGAACATTATCCTCTTCACGTATGAAAAAGGCCTTTAGTTTTTCTCACTTTTATACTCAATTAGGCAGGTAGGAGACGATGTTCATCCTCTGAGAATGCAGAAAACGCTACGTGTCTTCTAACCGGTTATCAGGTCTCTTTGCAAACTATATTGTTAAACAATAGTTCAAAAAAATATCTTCTAATTCCTCAGATATGTTTTCAGTCGGTACCGGCAGCACAAGTCACTCTTCGGTCAAATGCGAAAGAGGAGAGTCTCTAATTCGACATCTCCTCTCATTGTTATAACTTTCTATTTTGAGTTATTCATAATCAGATTTTTACCGTTCTCTATATCATCAGTAAAAATCCGATCTTCACCGACATACTTAACTGCCTGTCGATACCGCTTATATAACTCTTGTGAATCTTTGCCCATTGCAAACTGTCCTTTCAGCTTAGTTCTCAAATCTACTGCTTGGGCTGCATGGAGCAATTCCAGGCTATAGATATAGGCAGTGTTATCCGCAATTTTTGCTAACCTTTCAGCAACCAAAGGAAGATTTGTGAAGGTATCTTCAATATCTCCGGCGACCGGAGTTCCCAAGAAAGAAACAGGATTTGCCAAAGTTTGATTCTCACTATGCAGAGCTACAAACGGCTTCTGAATAGCGCCGAATGCGTGTCCTTTGTTTTTCGGATCCGACAAAAAGCGGGTGAGCCCAGTAAAATGATCATCCGACAAATGAATAGTTCTCCGGACACTGTTGTGGCTAAGATGCGTAAGAGCGATCCCAAGTCTTTGTGCGGCGATTGCTACTGGCAAGGGTTCAAAATTAGCCGTAGGAACGATTGCCCCTTTTACATCCTTTCCTTCGACAAAATACATGGCTACTTGGTCTTGCTCACTGTATTTCTTATCCGCATTCAAAATTGTTCCGGGATTATCATCGGAAGAGTTCAACTGCACCTGCAGCTCTTCATCTAAATGGTTAAGTGCTTGATTAACTTCACGCAAAACATAAACTGAGGTTCGGAAAGAAAGCGGATCCTGCAGTGCACGCTCCTCATTCTTCTTCCATAAATATGAGCCGTCTAATGCATCTCTTATCCTAGAGGCTTCTTTTTCTAATCCGTTAAAAGGATGGACAGAAACTGCCTGCGGTAATACAGGCGCAATATTTCCATTTAATCCTTCCAAGCTTAGTGCAAACAACGCAGGAGAAAAATCAGCTAAGGCCTTTGCATCCTTCCTTGCTTTCATTACCTGAGCAACAGCCATTGCATTGGTTGAGAGAATTGCCAGCGCATCTTTTCCTTGAGGATCAAGCGGAGAAACTCCTTTAAGTTTCAAAGCTTCAGCCCCGCTAACAACTTTTCCATCCACTTTAGCTTTCCATTCTCCCATCATCACTGCTCCTACATGAGAGGACAGCGTAATATCAGCTTCTCCGACCGATCCTCGAGCTGGAATTTGCGGCGTGATCCCTTTATTTAGAAAGTCGCGATACAGTTCAGCAACTTTAGGCTGCGCCCCAGTCTGACCGGCCAACAATGTATTGAGGCGGATAACCAGCTGCAGTCGAGCAATCACATCTTCAGCCATTGGACCAATTCCGGCAGAATGGCTTCTCAAAGCATTCCTATTGAATGCCTTGGAGGCTTCTCGAACCTCTTGAGATAATTCTCCATTGGCCGAAAAAAGAGGCTTGTCTTTATTAAGGCCTACTCCAACGGTTAATCCGTAAACAGGAGTGCCACCTTTAGCAGCTAATTCCACAAGTTGATGAGATCTCTCTAGCCGTTCATAAGCTTCGGGAGATATTTCAACCGTATCTTTTCCTTCAGCGATGGACCAGGCTTGCTCTTGAGTCAGATGATGACCATCCAAAGTAACTACGCCTGCTTGTGCCGTTGCCGCCAACATAACCATAATTGAAAGTATTGAGTGTTTCATTATCTTGTCCTTCATTTTATTCAAGGTTTTCTGTCTATAGGTCATTTCATTTGGTACTTAAACTCATGACAGTTGTTGCAGTAAACAACGCTGGGCTTATGTTCTTTATGGCAAGCCGTGCATTCAATTCCAGAACCATAGTGAGCGCTAGTATGAGGATTAGGTTCTCCCTTAATTTTGTTTTGGACCAACTTACCCAGGTCCTCATAACTTCCATGACAGGACTGACAAGAAGCATTGTTCGGTTTAACAAATTCGTTCCCTTTTACGGCATTTTCTTTTGTATGGCAGACAGAGCAATCTTTAATTATTTGATGATGCGTCTTCATTTGCTGCGCAGAAACTGAGACTGTTAATACTGTTAAACAAACAATGAGTAAGGCTTTAATCGTTTTCATATCTATTCCTTGGATTAGCTGAGATTCTGTGAAGGTTCGGCAGCAACTTGTGCACCTGCGGTTCTGCCCGTGACCAGGCCGTCAGCAATAGCACAGCCACCTAAACGAGAAGCTCCGTGTGTCCCTCCTGTGACTTCCCCGGCTGCATAAAGTCCGGGAATCGGTTTAAGATCTCTGACGCTAAGGACCTGCGCCTTATTGTTGATTGCTACACCTCCCATGCAGTAATGAACCTTCGGCCATACTCGAGCGGCGTAGAAAGGTGCCTTGGCAATCTCAACAGCTAGCGCTAACGGACGATTGAACTGCTCATCTTTGTCATTTCGAACATACTCATTAAATTCATTTACCTGCTTAATCAAGTTATCCGCAGGGATGTCATACGCTTTAGCCAGCTCTTCCAACGAATCAAATTTCTTAATTACGCCGTACTTCAATCCGTTCTTTAAAGTTTGAGCTAATTTGACGCCTTCACTATCTACAAAACAAATCGGATACACAGGCTTTCCGTTTTCATCAATTTGACTCAAGATTGCATCGGATCTAGCCTTGCGATCGGCCAGTTCATCAACAAACCGACGTCCGGTCCGGCGATCAACCATAATGCCTTTTGGAAAACCTGCAATAGTATTGAACTGAGAAACAAGACCGAAACCTCTTTCATCGGGACTAGACCATGGGCCAAGCTGAATCTGATCTAGCTGGATAGGCATGGCTCCCAATGCAAGCATAGCCATCAGACATTCTCCGGTTGCCCCGGGATGGTTAGTTGACTCGAGTTTTTCATCTAATGACGGGTCGATAGCCTTTCTAAACTGAACATTTTGAGAAAAACCGCCGGACGCAATCACTATCCCTTTTCTTGCACCATAGTTCAGAACCAGACCTGAATCTTTTTGCGGAAAATTAAATTTTTCTCTCACAACTAAACCAATTACCCGACCGTTTTCATCTCGAATAAAGTCTTCCATTGCTGCACTAGTGTGAAGATCCACACCTTGTTTACGGGCTGCTTCGACTAACGGACGTGTGATACCGCCGCCTGTACTTTCAACAGTCTGCATAATTCTCGGGACACTGTGCCCGCCAAAATGTTGAACAAACGGTTTGTATTTCACGCCGTATTTAACCGTGAAATCAAAAGCAGGCCGTGTTCCGTAAACAATGTTCTTTAATAAATCCACATGACTTAAACCACGTCCTGACTTAATCATGTCCTGAAGCATTAGTTCAGGAGAATCTTTGATGCCTTCTTTCTCTTGAAGAGGAGAACCGGCCACGGCGAAAGCACCGCCGTTAATTGCTGAGTTACCCCCAAAAACCGGCATCTTCTCTAGAAGAAGAACAGATGCTCCTTTTTCTGCTGCTTCGAGAGCGGCAGCTAATCCTGCAAATCCACTACCGACAACGATTACGTCAACAATCTTGTCAAATTTATGGTTAACTTTTCCTTGAGCGGTGACTCCTCCGGCACTTAAAGCACCGATAGCAGCCAAACCGGCCTTGATAAAATTTCTTCGTGAAGACTCCAAAGCTTGCATTTTTGCTCCTTGATTATTGGGTTTGAATTATTTATTGCAAGCTCTATGCCAATTGTATCTATTGCTGTTAACCGATTGTTTTATTTATATTTCCCAGGATAGATAGAAATCCTAATCAGAATAATTCACGAAATTTCGTATAATTTTTTTACGATATTTCGTGAATTACGATATTTAGTGAGAACCATGGAAGACATATCTCATTTGGTTGAAGTCCTCTGTTCCAGCCTCAGTCTGGAAAAATCTCTTTTTCGGCTTTTTACTGTTCTGAATCAGAAACTTGATGCTGACGGCGTTTTCATTAATTTTTTCGATAGATCCAAGCAAGCCGTCTCTTTTCTAGGACATATTAGTAGGGCCGGCATTCAACCGCTTCCGGCTCCAATCAAAGTCCCAAGCTATTTCTTCCAAAAGTTAAAAAAAGAAAGAGGCGCAGTTCTGTGTATCCAAGAAATTACGGATGATCCTTTCACTCAATACGTCTTATCTCAGGCCATCCCGGAGGTTAAGTCTTTCTTGATGCTAGACCTTTTTAAAGACGAAAAACATTTAGGTGTGGTTTGCTTCTACAGCCAATTCGGTCATCACTTCTGCGAAAAACAAGCCGAACTTCTCCAACGTCTTCATGATCCTTTGGCTTTAGTCACATGCAATGCGCTGAACACCTTTCTTCTTAAAGAAAATAACCAGTTAGGAAAGGAGAAATCCAAGCTGCTAGAGAGTCTGGAAATAGAAAAAAGAAAGCCTATCGTTAATTTCTTAAAGCATTCTCCTTCACTTTCGAGCATTGCCGAACAAATAGAAAAGATTGCACCCACAGAGGCCACCGTTTTAGTACTTGGAGAGACGGGAACGGGCAAAGAAGTAATCGCAGATTTAATTCACTCTATGTCGTCCCGCTCCAATGGACCTCTAGTCAAAATTAATTGCGGCGCCATCTCCGACAATCTTCTTGACTCAGAACTATTCGGCTATGAAAAAGGCGCGTTCACTGATGCAAAGCAAACAAGAAAAGGATTCTTTGAGCAAGCAGATAGCGGTACTTTATTCCTTGATGAAATAGGTGAACTAACGCCTAGTGCGCAAGTACGCTTACTTAGAACCTTACAGCAAAAAACAATCATCCGAGTAGGGGGCACTAAAGAAATTCAAGTTAATGTGCGTGTTGTTGCCGCGACTCACCGCAATCTTCAGCAGATGGTAAAAGACGGAACTTTCAGAGAAGATCTTTGGTTTCGTTTAAACGTTTATCCAATCTCAATACCACCGCTTCGTGAAAGAGGAGAGGATGCCGTGCTTCTTTCAGAGCTGTTTTTAGGAAAACTTAAAGATAAATACGGATTAAAAATCAAGCCTGTACTTTCTTCGCATTCTATTGAATTCCTTCGCAATTACGCTTGGCCCGGGAATGTCCGTGAATTAGAAAACTCATTAGAACGAGCAGTGTTATCCAGTCAGAGTTCACAAATTGAACTTAAGCAAGTTTTATTCAATTCTTCTGCAATTCGTGCAAAGGAAGGAAATAATGGGTGCGCCTCAACTTCTTATGAAGATACTGTCCGACAGTATTTTTTATCTTTGCTTCATCACGTAAAAGGCAAAATTTCGGGGCCAGGGGGAGCCGCTGAAATTGCAAAAATGCATCCGAATACATTAAGAAGCAAACTAAAAAAACTCAATATCCATTACTGATGACGAGGTCTCGATGCGGAATCAGTATCTTCTTTGTTTAGGCGCCAGCGGAACTCCTTTCTTGGATGCTTTTTTTACCGTTTCCGGCGGATTTCTGCTTCTTTCTTTAGCACCTCAATTTAATTTAAGCGCTTGGACCGCAGGTGCCTATGGAACCAGTTACCTTTTCGGAGTAATGGCAGGATCTTTTCTGGTTAGTGCCGGCAGCAAAAAACTCAAAACCGAAAACATTTATTTTTTGAGCCCTTTGGGCGTCTTTATTCTGCTTCTTTCTCAAATTTTCTTTGATAGCTTTCTCTATCTGCTGGCTGCTCGCTTCTTGTTCGGATTCTTTATCGGCAGCGACTACCCAATCTCTCAAGTCTTTTTCTCCAGCCAATGCCATACAACCTTTAAAGCTAAAGGACTTACACTATTAATGTCTAGCTGGTATTGGGGCGCAATTTTTGCCATTTTAGTTTTCTGGCTTGCTAGTTTGTTCTCGGTTTCGCCGGAAATTCTTTTAGCTGCACCGGCCTTAATTCCGTTGGTTGTCCTTTTAACAAGGCTTCCTTATTTCAGCAATACGTCTAAAACCTCTGAAAAAGGCTCTAGAGACGACTTTTCCTCTCCAATAAGTGAACATTGGTCTAAAGAATCTTTGTTGAACCTAGGCTTTCTTTGTGTGTTCTGGACTTGTCAATGCATTCCTGTGACCGTCATACTTCTTTTCGGTCCTTCTATCATGGAAGCTTTAGGTTTTTCAGGAAGCGGAAGTTTTTTCCAATTGGGCGTTACTTATATTTTTTTCTTCATCGGAAGTTCTTGCTCTTACTTGATTATCGATAAGTTCACCAGAAAATTTTTAGCCTTAATAACCTTCGCTCTCATGGCGCTTTGTCTTATACCGCTCCTTTGGGCCGACTCTGTGTCTTTATGGATTATCGTCTTTGCATTTATTGGTTATGCAGCTTCATACGGGCTCCAGACAACTCTAGATTATGTGTATCCGAACGAAATATTCGATGTAAAAATAAGAGAGCAGGCCATTGGCATTCTTACTTGTGTAACGCGTTTTATTTCCGGGCTCAGTGCTTTTTTCTTTCCTTATTTTCTTTCTAATTTCTCAATATCGTCCATTATTATCTCGGCTGTTTTCATCCTCGCGACAGGATTTATTTCGACCTACCTCTTTGCTCCGACCGATGATTCTTCAAAACAGAAGTAGTTTTTAGGAGCCATCGAATATTTTTGATACTTCAATCCAGTAAAAAGATAAGCTGTCAGAACTCGGAGGCTGTTTTTAATGCCATCAGCTCCTATAGGAAGGATTCGCGATTTGGTCTATAGAGAGACGACCCTCTCTCTGGACGGACAAAAAGAAAGAGGATCGGCATAAACCTTTCCTCTATAAATACTGTTTAACTCAAATCTGATTTAATCAAGGCCTTTTCTTTTTGAGAATTACAATGCATCGTGTCTCGTTTAGGAAAGGAACTTTCAAATCTACGACTTCTTCAATTTCTACGTCTTCAGGAATTGCAGCAATTTCACTCTTTTCCAATTTTGCTTTCAAGGCCAACCATTTTCCATCTTCTTCCAAAAGATCTCTGGTGAGCTCAACAAAATTTTCTAAGGAAGTGAAAGCACGCGATGTGATAACTGAAAACTTATTACTCCGGGGTTCATCTTCTATACGTTCGTGCTTCGGAAAGACGTGTTTTAAACCTAAAAGTGTGCATACTTGGGTCACAAACATAATCTTTTTGCCAACAGAATCCACCAAAGTAAAGCTCAGATCCGGCGAGAACATAGAGCAGGGCAGGCTTGGCAGCCCTGCACCGCATCCGACATCCAAGACCTTTTTATTGCCTTTTTCAGCTAATTTTTGAAGAATTTTGCAAACGGACAGAGAATCTAGAAGGTGTTTGACGATCACCTCCTCACTTGTCTTGATTGCCGTCAAGTTATAAGTTTTGTTCCACTTCAAAATCAAATCTGAATATTGAAGCAACTTTTTTACCTGTACTTCATCAAACGTCAAACCTAAATCTGACAATCCTGATTCAAGCAGCGATCTAAGATCCTTTGACATTTTTACCTTTCTGCAGCTCGTAGCGTTTTAAGTAGACCAACAAAATAGAGATAGCCGCCGGGGTCACCCCGGAAATTGCTAACGCTTGTCCGATAGTTTCCGGTCTGACATTTTTAAGTTTCTGACAAATCTCAAAAGACAAACCCTTAACATCGTCGTAGTTGAAATCATTTGGAATAACGATTTCCATCTTATTCAGATTGTTCTGAACCTCGGCTTGCTGGCGATCAATATATCCGGAATATTTAACTTGAGTTTCCAAAAGAGAAGAAAGTTCCTTGTCTTGAATCGGATCTTTCAAAAGCGGATTTCCTTCCTTATCGACAAGTTGAGTCAGCTTTGAATAATTCATTTCCGGCCGCTTCAATAAGGAATACAACAAGCTTTCTTTTACCAACTCCTTACCGAGAATTTCCTTCTCAATATTCGGCTCTATAACACCGGGATTGACCCAAGTAGACTTTAATTTCTCTTCTTCCTTCTGAAGAATATCCATCTTTCTAGAGAAAGCTTCCCATCTTTCTTGTCCAACCACACCAAGCTTATAACCGATTTCCGTAAGCCTTTGGTCAGCGTTATCTTCCCTTAGACTGAGGCGATATTCAGCTCGAGAAGTGAACATTCTATAAGGCTCATTAACACCTTTTGTAATCAAATCATCGACCATCACTCCTAGATAAGCTTGATCACGTCTTAGATGGAACGGCTCTTGGTCACGTGTATAAAGAACTGCATTGATGCCGGCAAAAATACCCTGAGCGGCAGCCTCTTCATATCCGGTTGTGCCGTTTACCTGACCGGCCATAAATAATCCTTCAATATCTTTACTTTCTAAAGTAGATTTCAGAGAACGAGGATCATAGTAGTCATATTCAATAGCGTATCCCGGTCTCAAAATTTCTACATTTTCCAGTCCCGGAATAGAGTGAATAAATTTGATTTGAACATCAAAAGGAAGACTGGTTGAAATACCGTTCGGATAATAAACATGAGTATTTAAACCTTCCGGCTCCAAAAATACATGATGAGAATCTTTGGAGGCAAAACGATGGATTTTATCTTCAATAGAAGGGCAGTATCTGGGTCCGATACCTTCAATGATTCCGGTGTAGAGCGGTGAACGATCTAAACCGTTTCGAATAATGTCATGAGTAGTTGTGTTGGTATTTGTAATCCAACAGGGAATCTGTTCAGGATGTTGATCTGCCGAACCTAAAAACGAAAATACCGGTGTCGGTTCAGAATCTCCATATTGAATAGTGCACTTAGAAAAATCGATTGTTCTTCCATCCAAACGTGCCGGGGTTCCGGTTTTAAGTCTGCCCTTAGGAAGACCCAAACTCATTAAATCATTTCCTAAAGCAATTGCAGAAGGATCCCCGACTCTGCCGCCAGCATATGCTGACAAACCAACAAATATCTTTCCGTTCAAGAAAGTTCCGGCTGACAGAACGACGGCTCTGCAGCGGATTGCAATCTGTGAATCAAGAATAACGCCGATAGCTTTTCCATTTTCAACAATTACATTGTCTACAGCGGCTTCCATAAGTGAAAGATTTGGAATATTTTCCACAATCTTTCTCATATGATTCTTATATAGCGTTCTATCTATCTGGGCACGAGTTGCCCGTACTGCTGCACCTTTTGAAGCATTCAACAGCCTGAACTGAATACCTGAGAGATCAGTGACTTTAGCCATAACTCCATCTAAAGCATCCAATTCTCTTACCAAATGACTTTTACCAATTCCACCGATAGACGGATTGCAGGACTGTTGACCTAAAGTATCGAAATTATGCGTGATAAGAAGAGTTTTTGCCCCCATTCTTGCACTTGCAGCAGCAGCTTCAATACCTGCATTTCCTCCGCCTACAACAACTACATCGTAGCTTTTCGGATAAAACTCCATTTTTTATTCTTTCCTAGTATGTTGTTTCACGTGAAACAAGTTTATTTACCAATACAAAAACCTTTAAAGATAAGCCCTAAAAGATCATCACTTGTTGTCTTTCCGACGATACTTCCCAAATCATCGTTCGCTAATCTCAACTCCTCCGCAAACAGTTCCAATTTCATGTCGTTATAAGAAATTAGCTCTTGCGCCAGTTCAAGATGAGCTAAGGCAGAATTCAAACTGTCTAGGTGACGTTTCCGAGCAATAAAGACAGATTCTTTAGGTTTCCAACCCGCAGCCTTTAACAACGCATTTCTTAGATCATTAATTCCTTCTCCTGTCAGAGCAGACGTTTTAATTTCTGTTTCACGTGAAACACTATCCTCAGAAAGAAGGTCAGACTTATTCAAGACTGTGAGTATTGGAATGTCTTCGTGAGTTAATTGTTTAACCAAACTTAGAATCTTTTCATCATTCTTTGATTTTTCCGGATCGCCTCCATCAAGGACTCTGACAACTATGTCGGACTTAGAAATCTCATTTTTAGCTCTTTCTATACCGATTTTTTCTACTTTGTCGGAGGTTTCTCTAATACCAGCGGTGTCGGTGATATGGAAAGGAATGCCATTCAGATGTATCAAAGTTTGAATTTTATCTCTAGTTGTTCCGGCAACATCGGACACAATGGCAATTTCATCTCCGGCCAGTCGGTTCAAAATACTGGATTTGCCGGCATTTGTCTGACCAACTAGAGCAACTTTAAAACCATCTCGAAGAGTTTCTCCTTGCTGTGCAATTTCTAAGGTTTGTTTGATATCTCGGATAATTTCTTCAAGTCTTTCTTTGCAGTTGTACTCAGTAATAAAATCGATTTCCTCTTCAGGAAAATCGAGAATTGCTTCAACTTCAATACGAAGACGAATAAGCAATTCCGAGACTTCATGAACATATTTAGAAAATTCGCCTTTTAAGGAGAGGGAGGCCGCACGCACAGCATTTCTCGAGCTGGCATCAATCAAATCAGCAACAGCTTCGGCTTGGACTAAATCCATTTTCCCGTTCAAAAACGCTCTCTCAGTAAATTCTCCTGGCTCTGCCAATCTCAACGAATACTTCTTGCCAACTTCTAAAAGAATCTCAAGAATCCACGTAAGAAGAACTTGTCCACCATGAGACTGGACTTCAAGGACTGTTTCCCCTGTGTATGAATTTGGCGCCTTGAAATAGAGAGTGATGACTTTGTCGACTTGTTCTTGATTTTGATCAACAAAAGAGAGCAACTGAGCCTTTCTATTTTCAGGCTTGAACTTAGGCAAAACTAATTTTGCTATTTCTTGGATTATCTCGTCTTTACCGGAAAGGCGGATGATTCCTATTCCTGAATTACCTGTCCCGGTAGCCAAAGCTACGATAGGGTCGTTAAAATTATCATTCATAAATTTTCGGGCTAGCTATGTCTCTAAAACAAAATAACCAAATAGGCTCTAACTTAATAGGTGGCGCAACCGCTGTTTTGTTGGCCATTCCTGTCGCAGCCTTTTTTGGTTCTATATTCGGTGATACTTATCAAGCAAGATCAACAGTTTATATTTTAATCCTCGCATGGGTGGTTGCAGGTGCGTTTGCGATTGGTTACGTCAGCAAAAAGGCACCCGAAAAGACCACGTCAAGATTCTTCTTTTTATGGGTTATCAGTACTTGGCTTTGGCCTCTTCTTTTATTGGTCTATTTCTCTAAACGTAAACAAAGATAATTCCTTTCTCGATGCTCTGTAGAGTTCTCTGTCTTAATTCTCAGCTTCCGAAATTAACATTTGTCAATTCTGAGCCTGACTTCTGAGAAATGATCCTTATTTAAAGGCTCTCTACGTTTCCAGGCAGAAACTAAGAAGAGCCTACACACGCTGTCATTTATCAAATTAATGTGCCGCAAATTTCTCAAATAAGCGTTCCACTCTTTCAAGGTATTTTTTGAAACGTCCTTCTCAAGTAAACGTCTGGTTTTTCAGCTCCTATACTGACTTCAAAAACGGCATCTAACAAATGCGCTTTACTGACGCAATAATTCTTTAATTAGTCCTAGCACTTTTTCTCTTTCTTCCGGAGTGGAATAGTCTAAGTTGTATAGAGAGAGCATAAAAAAGCCCTCTAGAGCGATCACTCCCAATGTGGTTTTAGCGTTATCTTCCACAGATTCACGGATTTTTTGGAAAAGATTTCGATACCACTGATGCAGCGGCTCCATCAAAGACATATCAAAAGACTGAACTGTAAAAATCGCGGCGCCCCAGTCTCGATTTTCAGGCGCAATACCATCTCTTCTCTTAAACCAATCTATGAAAGCATGGACAAGAGCATATGGCTTGTCTTGGTTTTTCTCAAGAGCCGTTTCTAATTCCTGATTTAAGTGGGCCACATATTGATCCATTAAGGCCATAATCAGTTTTTTCTTGCTCGGATAGTGATAGAGCACACCGCCTTTGCTGACTCCGGCCTGTTTGGCTACGGCCTCAATAGTAAGCTGTGCTACGCCGTCTTTAACGGCAATTTTTCTGGCTGCAGCAAGAATTATTTTTTTTGTTTCAGCCGCACTCCTCTTAGCGGTTTTCTCATTTTTTTGATTCATTCTTAAAACCCATTCTAATAATGCTTCTCAACTAAGTATTTGAATTTTAACCTAAGTGTAATTACCAATTTCAAACAATCTTTTTGCGTCCTAATATATTAACCGTCCAGACGGTATAGTAAGGAGAAAACATGAATAACTCAAATTTAGTGAAAAGGCGCAGTTTGCTTCAAGGGTTCGTTGCAGGCGGTTTAGCCGCTGCTTTCTCCGGTCCCTCTAACGCAGCTGAAGTAAATGGTTTTGATGAGATCCATGACATCGTTATTGTCGGCAGCGGATTTGCCGGATTGGCCACCGCTTACTCAGCAGTAAAAGCCGGATTAAAAGACATCTTAATTCTTGAAAAGATGGAAGCTTTCGGCGGTAATTCCTGCCTTTGCGGAGGCCTTATGTCTCTGCCGTTGAGTCCTAAACAAAAATCAAAAGGAATTAAGGACTCTGTCGAAATGATGATGGCAGATATGTATAAAGCAGGAAGAGGCTTTAACCATCCGGAATTAGCTCGTAAGTTTGCATCTGACGCTCCCGGTGTTTGTGCCATGCTCGATGAATGCGGGGTTCAGCTTAAAGATAAAGTTATTCGTTTAGGCGGTCACAGCGCTCCTCGCGCCTTGGTCCCGGAAGCTGCTTCCGGCGGCGGCATCGTAATTCCAATTCATAAATGGCTCAAAGCACACGGCGTTAAATTCCAAAATCGAACTCAGGTAACCGAACTTGTACTTTCAGATGGTAAGGTTAAAGGCGTACAGTGCAATGTCGGCTACAACTGGAACGACGGAACGTCCGCCAAAACTGCCCGTATCGGCACACGCAGTGCTGTTGTCGTATGTACAGGGGGATGGGGCCAGGACAATGACTTTATTAAGACAACAATGCCCGCCTATGCACTTTTGGAATGTACTTCTCAGCCGGGTGCTACCGCTGAGATGCTGCGAGGTTTATTAAAAGCCGGAGCACTTCCAACAATGCTTGACATGTATCAGCTCGGCCCATGGGCTTCTCCTGATGAAAAGGGTGCCGGTCCGGGAAGCTTCTTTGCCGATTATGCATTTGCCGAAGGCATTTCTATTAATCCGAAAACCGGCCGCCGTTACATGAACGAGCTTGCCGACCGCAGAACCAGAGCTGAAGCCGAACTCAAGGTTTTAGGTGAAAGCGAAAAAGACAAAATCAATTATCCGATCGCATTCTGCTCTGAGAAGACCACTGAGCATGCCGAAGGATTTAAGGCTGCTTACCGTGACGGCTGCGTCTTTAGACACGCCACTGTTGAAGACTTGGCAAAAGACTACGGAATCCCTCTGGCTGCATTAAAACAGCAAATTGCAGAGTACAACGAAATTGTTGCCGGCAAGAGAAAAGATCCGTTTGAAAAGCCTCTGGATGTGAAACAGAAGCTTGAAGCTCCGTTCTACTCAATGAGACTCACACCGAAACTTCATTACTGCATGGGCGGTATTGCAATTACGCCGAAAGCCGAGGTCATTTCCGTTGAAACATTAAAACCGATTCCCGGTTTGTATGCTGCAGGCGAAGTTACAGGCGGCGTTCATGGGATGGATCGCCTCGGAGGCTGCTCTTCAGTAGATTGTTTAGTCTTTGGCCTTGAAGCCGGAAAAAATGCTGCCGCGCTCGTCGGAGCAAAGGAGTAAAAAAATGAGAAAAATTCTTTTTGCACTTACTGTTTTCGCTTGTATGGGAATGAACGCTGCATTTGCCGAGAACTTAGCCGGAATGCCCATGAAGCACAAAATGGCTGCACAGATGCAATGCGCTACATGTCACGGCAGCCAAGAATCGTTCACAAAGCCGGCGAGCACACAATGCATTGCGTGCCACGGTCCGATGGAAAACATCCAAACAAAGGACAATCCCCAGGGTAAAAAGCCTCATCAGTCTGCACACTATGGGGATACCGTAGAGTGCTCTGTATGCCACTCAGAGCATAAACAGAGTAAAGACCTTTGCAGCAATTGTCACAAGGTCGAATGGCAAAATTTCCGCTAAACAACTTGAATACACAACTAGATTGAACCAAGGAGAACATCATGAATTTCAAGCATCTTCTTCCATTAGCATTCGGTTTTATGCTTACAGCTCCTGCATTTGCAGCTATGCATGTTCTTGACGGAAAAACATTGACCGTCGATGAACTTTGGGAAATTTCTAAACCGGGAGAGACTGTATCGGTTTCTGAAGACGGCTGGAAACGTATTAAAGCCTCCTATAAAGCTCCGATTGATGCCGCAACAGACGGAAGAGACATCTACGGTTTAACAGTCAACTATGGCGCTCTTAAAGAGAAAAAAGTAGCCGGAGCCACTGTCGAGGACGAACCAAATCGCTCTGCGTCTATTAAGTTTAATGAACGTCAGATGAGAATCCAGGCTGCTGGAATGGAACCATTTTTCGATGACCGCGTCTCTAAAATGGCAATGGTTATCCGTGTCAATCAAATGGCAGCAGGTTTTACCGGCATGAGCGAAGCGGCCGCAAAAGCTTACATGGAATACATTAACAATGACGTCAATCCTCTTATTCCTTCAAGAGGATCGGAAGGCGCTAATGACCTGAGCATGGCAACCCATATCGGCTTAGCTCTGATGGGCGAATGGGACGTTAACTACAAGGGCAAGAGAGTTCCGGCTGCACAGGTTCGCAAAGAACTTAAGTTAGCCGATTACCATCCTTTCGGTATGGACGGTATTTCCATTCTCTCCAACAGTAATGTGGCAGAAGCCCAATCTGTTGCATCCGTTAAAAAAGCTGAACACTATCTGGTCAAACTTAGCCCGGTCATGATTGCTACAAGCTTGGAAGCTTTAAACGGCAACGTTTCTCCGTACCTTTGGCATACCGTCGAAACCAAAGGCTGGCCTCAAGGACATGAAGCAGCCGAAGCCGTTCTAGCTAACCTTAAAGGATCTTATCTCTGGCAGAAAGACAGCAAGCGTTATCTTCAGGATCCTTTGAGCTTTAGATCCGCCGGCTACATTCTCGCAGCTGCTCAGGAAGAACTGCGTCAGGCTAAGGATCTTCTGAATTCGGCAATCAATCATACAACCGATAACCCAATCGTCAACACCGAAGCAAAAAATGATCTTTGGTACAGCAAGGCTGAAGTTCTTGATGAAATGAGAGCCGGGAAACCCAACGTGTTTGTAAATTCCTGCGCTAATTTTGACAACACTCAGCTTGCTCTCCAGCTTGAATCGTTAACTAAAGCATTGGTTCAGGTTATGCATACTTCAGCTTGGAGAACTACTCAGTTAGTCGACAACCATAGAACTGGACTGCCAACCTATTTGGTTGCTAATCAGAATAAAGGCGGCGACGGCTTTGCCAATATCGCTCAATCAATGTCCGGCCTCTATGCGGAAGCCATGGGTTTAACTAATAGTGTCCTGGGATACGGTGTACCAACATCAATCGGAATTGAAGAGACATTCTCTAACGTCAATCTCACTGCTGATCGTCTCTCCAAAGCCGTCGACGTAGGCTACGATATCTACTCTTACGAGATGCTTCACAACGCTCAAGCCATGGACATGAGAAAAGAAGAAGGCAAGAAGATGGGAGAGGGCACCGGAGCATTCCTTCAGTCCTATCGTAAAGCCGTTCCTTTTGTCGATAAAGACCGAGTCTTTACACCCGATGTAAACAACGGCGTCCAATTCCTGAAATCCTTCGGCGCCAACTAGATTAATAAATAGAATCGGGAGGACAGAGAACAAGTTCAAAAAACTCCCTATCAAATAGATAGGCCAGTTCCTCCCGAATCAAGAAAACAACAGAACGCCTTTTAAGCTCTAAATTTGAAATTGTGGGAATTTAGTTTTTTTTAACTTTATTGCTAAACCGTCTGGACGGTATATTTATTAAATTTGAAGGCTAAGGTTCGAGCCTTCCCTGGAGCTCTCCGCCTCACTGATCAGCTCTAACTTTTACGAACCACCTCAATATTCATCTTCAATGGAGAAACTAATGAAGCTGCGCACCTTAAAAATGTCCTTTTTAGCTTTAGGCGTTCTTGTTGCTTTTCCTACCTGGGCCGCAACGCACGTCCTAACCGGTAATGACCTTACCGTTGACACTCTATGGGAAATGTCAAAACCCGGAGAGAAAGTCACAATTTCGCCGGAAGGCTGGGATCGCATCAACAAGTCCTACCAGGCCATTCTGGATGCAACAAAGAACGGCATTTCCGTTTATGGCGTTTCTGTTAACTTCGGGGACTTAAAACACCAGAAAGTCGTTACCGGCGACGTAGAAAAAGAACCGAACCGTTCTGCTTCTATTAAATTCAATGAACGTCAGATGAGAATTCAAGCTGCCGGTCTCAAACCATGGCTTGATAACCGTCTGGTAAAAATGAGCATGATCATTCGCTTGAACCAGATGGCTTCCGGCATCACCGGTATGACAAAAGAGGCCGCGAATGCATACATGAATTACATCAACAATGATGTCTATCCGCTTATTCCCAGCCGCGGCTCTCAAGGTGTCAATGACTTGAACTGGCCTACACACATCGGGTTGGCTCTTCAGGAAGAGTGGGACGTAATTTACAATGGTCAGCGCATGCCTTCAAAAGAAGTTCATAAGATTATCGGCATGAAAAAATACGAACCGTTCGGTCTTGACGGTATTGCCATTTTGTCCAACGGCAACGTCTCCGAAGCCATTGTGATTGACTCTTTAAAGAGAGCAGAACATCTTTTGAAGATGTCCCCAGCAATCGTAGCTGCCGGCTTAGATGCTTTGAACGGAAACGTCTCTCCATTCCTTTGGCACTCAATTGAAACCAAAGGTTGGCCGAAAGCCCATGAAGTCTCGGAAAGTATTCTTGCCCAGCTCAAAGGCTCCTACCTTTGGGACGTAAACGACAAGCGCGAGCTTCAGGATCCGCTCTCTTTCAGAAGTGCACAATGGACACTAGCTGCTGCCGAACGCGCCTTGGATAACCTCAAAGACATTGTCAACACATCTTTGAACCACAGCTCCACCAACCCAGCTATTGCTATTAACGGCAGAAACGATCTTTGGTACAGCCAGCTTCCTGCTGTAAAACTTCTTGCCATCGATGACAAAGGCCGCTACATCAACTCCGTTGCTAACTTCGACTACACTCAAATGGCTCTTGAAGTTGAAGCTTTGACCAAAGCCATGGCTCACGTTTTGCATAACTCCGCATGGCGTATGGTTCAAATCGTTGATGATAAGAGAACCAAGATGAAGAAGTACTTGGTTGCTAAAGAAAACGTAGGCGGAGATTGTTTTGCTAACGTTGCTCAGGCTGTCTCCGGTCTTTATGCCGAAGCCATGGGCTTAACAAACAACGTCACTATCTACGGACTTCCGACTTCCATTTATATCGACGATACGTTCAATAACGTTGCTCAAACTGCCGATAGACTTCGCCAGATGACAAACGTCGGCTACGAAATCTTTGCTTTTGAATTGATGCATCACTTGCAAGGTGCTGAAATGCGTCAGAAAGAGCAAGGTTATAAGTTAGGTGAAGGTACACAAAAACTCTTGACTCAATACCGCAAGGTTGTACCTTTTGTCAGCGAAGACAGAATCTTTACAGATGACGTCAATAACTCTGTCGAATTCTTAAAGAATCTTGATCCGGAAACTGTTGCAGTTAAGGTTGAATAATTAGTTTTTCTCCTTGGGAAACGAAGGCTGAGATCCTCTTAGGATCTCGGCTTTCGTTTTTATAAGATGCTCAAAAGGCCGTGTTCAAACAAAGCACATGAACTCGGCTTTTATTGCGTTTTAGCTGTTGAAACAGGCACACCGTGTTTTTTTTCACCGCCTACAAGCAGAAGCAATGTGCTTAATCCCAAAGCAATAGTGCAGATGATGAAGCTCGTGAAAAGGATAGTTCCCCAGCTCACAATCGGAGAAACAAGTCCTCCGAAAATAAATCCCACAGCACCGATCACGGCAGAAGCAGCTCCTGCGTATTTACGTCCGGCATTCATCGCAGTAGCTGTCGCTCCCGTAAAAATAAAACCGCAGAAAAAGAGCATTAAAAAGACAGAAGCCTCATAGATGTATATATCTTGGTAGAAGTAGCAGATACAGAGGCCGGCGGCAGCACAAAGAAAACCGATAAGGCTTCCGATAAAACTTGCCTTTTGTGTAGTAGAGACTTTTAGTGCAAGCATCGCTCCAATGGCAATTCCTACGGCGTTGAGCGCGAAGATAAGCGAAAAAGTCAGTTGAGATACACCGAAAAAGTCCTGAAGGATAAAAGGAGTAGAGGAAATATAAGCAAAAAGAGCTGCCATTGAGAGACCGAATACGGTGCTATAAATCCCGAAGCCGGGGGCCTCATACACCGAGAGAAAACCTTTAAAAGAAGTGAGGAGTGAACCTTGAATTCTTTTTGATTTTGGCAGCGTTTCTTTAACAGGGATCACCATTGCGGTAATGACAATGCCGATTCCGAGCAAGACATAAAAAATTCCTCTCCATCCTATGAATTTTGCGCAAAAACCGCCAATGACAGGTGCTGCGACCGGTGCGATACCGTTAACCGCGCCAACAATCGCGATCATTTTGGCTAATTGTCTACCGGAGTAAAGATCGGTCGGACACGAGCGGGAGTAGACGATAGCACCCGAACCTCCAAGACCCTGGAGGAATCTAGCAAAAGTAAAGAATTCAATACCTTCAGAAAGACAGCAAAGTAGCGTAGCGGCAATGTATAGCAACAGAGAAAGGTAGAGCACAGGCTTGCGGCCGTACTTATCGCTCATAGGTCCTAAAAAGAGCTGGCCAACGGCTAAACCGACCATACAAAAGGTAAGGCCAAGCTGAACAGAAGCTGTGGAACAATCAAATACTTGTGTCATCTCCGGCAGTGCCGGTAAATACATATCGATGACAAATGGCCCAAAGGCCGAAAGCATTCCTAAAACAAAAACAAGATAGGCGGTATTCATCAGTAATTTAATTTTTAAACTGACGACATTCTAAAGGTTGAACCAAGAAAGATACGAGTGCGCGAACTCAATATGCGAAAGAAAAAATACTTGATTTTCAATGAGTTTTGTGAGCAAATAAAAAAAGCAAACCCCTCGTAAAAGAGGGGTAAATCATCAGAACCAAAATATTCCCGCTCTTGGAGCGGGAATAGGTTTTTATTTAATGGCTAGTTTGATTGCCTTTTTAGCCTGTCTCTTTCAATCTGCTTGTTTACCGCATATTGCTGAACAATAGAGAGAATGTTGTTGACAAGCCAGTAAAGAACCAAACCGGAAGCAAAGAAGATGAACATTGCACCGAAGATGAACGGCATGAAGGCCATCATTTTTGCTTGCATTGGATCCGGAGGAGTCGGGTTAAGTTTGAACTGAATAACCATAGAAATGATCATCAGAACAGGAAGAATGAACCATGGATCCGGAGCAGCTAAGTCTGTTACCCAAAGAATCCAAGGAGCGTCTCTTAACTCAACGGAAGCCAAAAGTACCCAGTACAAGGCCAAGAAAACCGGCAATTGAAGAAGAATAGGAAGACATCCGCCGACCGGATTGATCTTCTCGGTCTTATACATTTCCATCATGGCCATGTTAAGGCGTTGTTTGTCGTCTCCATATTTTTCTTTCAAAGCTTTCATTCTTGGAGCAAGATCTTTCATCTTGGCCATAGAACGGTAGCCTGCCAAAGAAAGCGGGTAAAGAATTGCTTTAACGATACATGTCAAGAGTACGATATCCCAGCCCCAGTTTCCAACGATAGAGTGGAGGAAGGAAAGGAGCCAGTAGATCGGCTTGGCTAGGAATGTAAGCCATCCATAGTCGACAACCAAGGAAAGTCCCGGAGCGATTTGTTCCAAACGTTCCTGATCCTGCGGACCGGAATAAAGAACTGCTTCGGCAGTTGCATTTGCTCCCGGAGCAATTGCATTCATTTCAGCAATAGAACCGATAGAGTAGAGGTTATCAGCCAACTTACGCGTGTAGTTCTCTCTGTTTACACCTTGAGTCGGAACCCAAGCGGAAACGAAGTAGTGCTGAATAATTCCAATCCAACCGTTGTCAGCGTTAACTTGGTAATCTCTGTCGCCGTCAGCTATGTCACCAAAGGAAACTTTCTGGAATTTTTCTTTTTCCGTGTAAACAGCTGTACCGGTGTAAGCATTGACCATAGTGCTTTCACCTTCAGGTTTATCACCGTCTCTAGTCAACTGGTAATAAACGGAAGGTTTGATTTCATGACCGGTATTATTGAATACTTGATGAGAAACCTTGATGCCATAGTGGTTGCGCTCGAAAGTATAGGTCTTAACAACTTTTACTCCGCCTGCTTCACCTTCGAATTTAACTTCAAGAGTGTTCTTACCATCTTCCAACTTCAAAGGACCGGGAACTAATTTGAACTCTGTCTTGTGAGTAGGGAAGGCACCGCCAATCAACCCTGTCTGGGCAACATAAATCTTTTTGCCCTTATCAGTAAAGAGCTCGACATCTTTGGCCGGTTCAGGCTTATTGCCAAGAATCATTCCGACCAAGCCGACATCAGTCCAAGGTACCTGCTGCTTTTCTTTTAAGAGTTGAGAACCAGCAATAACGGCCCCGTTAGGATCGATAGACAACTTCACTAAATCTGTCTCGACGGTAATCAGATCTGCTTTCTTAACAGCTGGAGCTGCTTCCTGAGGGACCACGCCGGAACCGGTTGCAGTCGGCGGAGTTACAGAAGCATTAGAGGCAGTATTAGCTGGAGCAGTCTGTTCAGTGTCCGCTCCAATTAATGATGGATGTCCGTTATAGACCTGCCAACGGTCATAAAGCATGAACGCAGACAAGCCGAATAAAATCCATAAGAGGGCTCTTTGAATGTCACTTCCCATGATTGGATTGCTCTATAGTTGATTGCAAGAACGAGGGATTATTTTTGCCGGATGTGCAATCGTTACACCAGCAATTCCATTTAAATTTTTCGGGCACTTCATCAATGCCGCCCTTAGTAAAAGGACTACACCGAAGCAAACGGCAGACCGTCAGATAAGTACCTTTGATTGCTCCATATTTTTCCAGAGCTGTCAGTGAGTATTGAGAACAGGTAGGCAGAAACTTACAGTTATGCCCAACCCAGGGTGAGAAAAGGAACCTGTAGGACTTCACTGCGGCAATAAGGATGGTCTTAAGCATTACGACCCGCCTTTGCAACACTGAGTCACTTTGTCGTACAGGTTCTTCATTAAAAGATCTGCATCAGCACGAATTTCTTGTTTAAGAGACTTCAAAGATTGAGCCGGAAAAACGTATTTTTTCTTCAATCTCAAGTTGATGTCCAAGCCGACCTTTTTCTCTTCAGCCAACGCCTCAAAAGCAGCTGAATTACTTCTGGCCGACTCTCTCAACAGTCTCTTAACAAGATTCCTATCTACTGAGCGAACAGCAAATTTTTTTCCTACAGTAAAGCCGTACCTAACCCGAGCATGCTCGGATTTAAATAGGGCTTTCGCCTCAAACCACTCAGAGTAGCACTTTGTGGCTTCAGGAAATCTAGCCTGTAGAATTCTTAAAAATTCTGAGGAACTTTTTATCCTTTTCTCAGGCCCTAGCGACGAATCTTTCAGCTTCGTCATCTCCAGCAAAATTAGAGAGCTAAAACGTGACGTCCTTTACGACGGCGTGCAGCTAAAACCTTGCGGCCGTGACGTGTTCTGCTGCGAACCAAGAAGCCGTGTGTACGAGCACGTTTAACTTTAGAAGGTTGGTATGTACGTTTTGTTGCCATCTCAAAATCCTTTAAATGAGTTTGCTTAGTTGCGTTAAACTCAAAAATCAATTACCTGTGCATAAGAGACAGGTGTCGTAAAATAAAAGTTCAGTATTATAAGCTCCAATTGGGTAGTCGGTGTCAAATTTCTCCTTAAAAGAAATTGTTACAACAAAATACTATTGAATTTAAAATCAAAATATCTAAATTCCCCCTCTAGCAATTGCGCTTCATAAATGAGCTTAGAGCGCTGGGTAAAAACATATGGGTAGGCCTGTAAATACGAGTCTTCTGCACTCAAAATTTCTTACGATTTTTTCTCGGCTTGTCTCAAGGCAGATTCCTGTTGCGCTACAGCAATAAATTTTCCTGACAATCCGCGAGGACTACCTCTTTAAGTACAAGAAGAAGCGTTCAAATAAAGGTAAAATGTCGGATTGTCCGGGATTGTCTTTATTCTGATCCGGATTATTTATTTTCTTTTATAACCCTTTGTAAATGAAGAATATTTGGGAAAAAGTTTTAACAGAGCTTCGGGGAAATGTCTCGTCTGACATTTATGCGACCTGGTTTAAGAAGATTGATTATCACCAGTCCCCTGAAGAAGCGGAAGGTAAGCTCACTCTGACTGTACCCTCTCAGCCTCATCTTCAGTATTTGAGAAAAAACTGGGCAGACCGTCTCCAGTCTCTTGCTTCTCAAGTTGCGGGACAACCTATAACCATAAAATTTTTGGTTGCCCAAACTGTCAATCCGATCATTCCGACAGAAATCGAACTTCCTTTGTTCGATCCACCGGGTGAGGAGGTTAAGCCTGAAATTTCGATCGACCAGCTGGCAGAACAGTGCGGACTTCACCGCGGACTAACCTTTGAGACATTCGTTACAGGTAAAGCTAACGAAGTTGCCAGAAGCAGTGCTGAAATTGTGAGCTCCCAGCCGGGTACTCAATTCAATCCATTTTTCATTTACGGCGGAGTCGGCTTAGGCAAAACTCATCTAATGCATGCAATCGGACGCAGGATTTTAGAAAACAATCCGAAGGCAAAGATTCGCTGTGTTTCTGCTGACGTTTTCGTCAGAGAGGTCGTTGATCTTTCCAGTGGAGGTACTTTTTCCGATGCAAAGATTAAGAAGTTCGATGAAACCTACAGAACTTTAGACGTTCTGCTGATGGACGATGTGCAGCTGTTAGCTAAGAAAGGCGGTACCCAGAATCACTTATTCGGCATTTTCGAAAGTCTTCTGCCTAACAATAAGCAGATCATTATGACTTGCGATACATATGCACGTCAGCTTTCCGACTTTGATGATCGACTGATTTCAAGACTGACAAAAGGATTATCCGTCGGTATTGAGCCTGCTGAATTCGAACTGAGAGCGGCCATCTTGTTTGAAAAGGCAAAACAGCAAGGATTGGAACTTCCTGAAGATGTGGCTTATTACATTGCCAGACGAATGAATACCAACATTCGAGAACTCGAAGGCGCGCTTAATACCGTCATCATGAATGCAAAGGTTTACAACGCTCCAATCACTGTTGAACTTGCTACACGTGCTCTTCGCGGTATGACATCTACCGGTCCGATCTCTCTGGAAAACATTCAAAAAGAAACGGCTCAGCATTTCAACATCAAGATTGCTGATATGTATTCATCCTCCAGAAAGGCGAGCATTGTCAAACCCAGAATGATTGCTATGTACTTAGCCAAGGAATTGACTCAAAAATCTCTTATGGATATTGGTAGTTCCTTCGGAGGCAGAGACCACACTACGGTATTGAATGCCGTGAGGAAAATATCTAAAGAAAGAGCTGCTGATCCGGAGCTGAACCATACTCTCCATCTCATTGAGCAGTCCTTGAAGAACTGGGCGTAAAAAATACTATTAAAGGAAATTAGAAATGGCAGACAATTTGATTATCAAGGGTTTTAAAGCTGAAGTCGCCAAACCGATTATGGCAGTCAGCGGAGCAGTAGAGAAGAAAAATACCATTCCAATCCTGGCAAATATTTTGATTCGCAAAACAGGACAGAAAGTCACCTTCACCGGTTCCGATGAACAGATTGAAGTAACGTCCGATGCAGCCATCGGAGTTGGCGATGAAGATTTTGCCACTACCGTTTCTGCAGCCAAACTCTGCGGCATTCTCTCTACTATCGCCGATGACGCAGAAGTCTCCATCTTCTACTCTGATAATCACGTCATTATCAAATCCGGAAGAACCAAATTTGATCTGCAGACTATCGATGCTGATCAGTATCCGATTATGAAAGAGCAGATGGAATTCCAGTATTCCTTCTCTATGCCATGCATGAAGTTTAAAAACATGCTGGCTATGGTTCAGTTTGCCGCCGCAGTCAACAATGTCCGCTATTTCTTAAACGGCGTCTATGTTTCTGCTGAAAACAATATCGTACGAACAGTTGGTACAGACGGTCACAGACTCTCTTTGTTCCAAAACGAATTGGATGAGCCGTTTGCTGGAAAATGCGAAGCTATTCTTCCGAAGAAAACAGCAAGAGAGCTTCTCCGTTTGATTCCTGATACAGAAGAAATGCTCAAAATCAGCATTTCCGAAAAACAGATTAAAGTTCATTTTGCCAATATTGATATTCTTTCCAAACTAATTGAAGGTAAATATCCGGATTACGAACGTGTTATCCCGACTAAGAACGATAAAGAATTCATGGTTGACAGAGAACAGTTGATTAAGACATTGCAGAGAGTGGCAATTCTTTCTATGGACAAGGTTAGAAATGTCCGCTGGACTCTCTCCGAAAATCGTCTGGTCCTTGCTACCACTAATGCCGATATGGAAGAAGCCATCGACGAAATTGAAATCGACTACAAAGGCGAGCCAATGGAAATTATCTTCAATATTTCCTATCTCCTTGATATGTTGGCAGTAGTCAAGACAGAAAAGATCAGATTCTCTTTAAGCGGACCTCTCAGCTCAGGGTTGGTTCGCGTTCCTGACAGCGAAAACTTCAAGTTTGTCGTCATGCCCGTCAGGATCTAATGCAGCAAAAATAAATTCAGTAAGTAGGTAAAGTAGTAATGAGCGACGTAGAACAAACAAACTCAGCTGAGGCCTATGGAAGTGATTCCATTCAGGTTTTAGAGGGCTTAGAAGCGGTCAGAAAAAGACCGGGTATGTACATTGGAGATACTTCGGATGGTACCGGTCTGCACCACTTAGTCTTCGAGGTTGTGGACAACTCTATTGACGAGGCCTTGGCAGGTTTTGCTGATTCCGTCAACGTGACAATTAATTCTGACAATTCTATTTCTGTCGTTGACAACGGGCGCGGCATTCCTACGGATGTAAAACTCGATGACAAGCATGAACCGAAGAGAAGCGCTGCGGAAATTGCTTTGACCGAGCTACATGCCGGGGGTAAGTTTAACCAAAACAGCTACAAAGTTTCCGGCGGTCTTCACGGTGTCGGCGTCTCCTGCGTAAACGCACTGTCCACCTGGCTTCGCCTAATTGTCCGCAGAGAAGGGAAAGAACGTTATTTGGACTTTAAGAGAGGCGTTCTTCAAGACCGCTTGATTGAAAAAGTTCAAACAGCTAACGGAGAAGTTGAAGTTTCTCCGATGCACACTTCCGGAGAAACCGAAAGAAGAGGAACGGAAGTCTGCTTCTTACCGGACGCAGAGATATTCGGAAAAGTTGAATTCTCTTATGAAACACTTTCTACCCGTCTAAGAGAGCTTTCTTTCTTAAATAACGGCGTGAAGATTCATCTTGCTGATATGAGAACAGGAAAAGATGAAATTTTCCAATATGCCGGCGGTGTTCAAGGCTTTGTTGAATTTATCAACCAAGGTAAGACCAAGATTCATGACAACATCTTCTACATCAACAAGTCCATCGAGATCAATCCGGGTGAAGTGATTAATGTAGAAGTCTCCATGCAGTGGACAGACAGCTATTCTGAGAATTTCTTGGCTTACACCAACAACATTCCTCAGAAAGACGGCGGTACTCACGTTAATGGTTTGAGAAGCGCGATGACAAGCGTTTTAAAGAACTACATCAACGAGATGAATCCGAACAAGAAAGAGAAAGACAAGATCGAGCTGTCCGGTGAAGACACTCGTGAAGGTCTGACTTGTGTATTGTCCGTCAAGATGCCTGAGCCGAAGTTCAGCTCTCAGACAAAAGATAAGCTTGTTTCTTCAGAGGCTAGACCAGCGGTTGAACAAATCGTCAGAGCCGGTTTAGAAAGCTTCCTTCAAGAAAATCCGAAAGACGCCAAGATTATCTGTCAGAAGATTATTGACGCCGGACGCGCCCGCGATGCTGCAAGAAAAGCCAGAGAAAACACTCGTCGAAAAGGTCTCCTCAATACTGCGGGTCTCCCGGGTAAGTTAGCAGACTGCTCCGAACGAGACCGTGCTCTCTGCGAGGTATTCCTGGTGGAGGGAGACTCCGCCGGAGGCTCCGCCAAACAAGGACGAGACAGAAGATTCCAGGCTATTCTCCCGCTTCGAGGCAAAGTCTTGAACGTTGAGAAAGCCCGTTTAGAGAAGCTTCTCAGCAGCGAACAGATTACAACGCTAATTACTGCTTTAGGAACCGGTATCGGAGAAGATTTCAACATCAACAACCTTCGCTACAACCGCGTCATTATCATGACCGATGCGGACGTTGACGGTGCCCACATTAGAACGCTTCTTTTAACGTTGTTCTACAGACAAGTTCCGCAACTTATTGAGCAGGGACATATTTTCATTGCACAGCCTCCTCTTTACAAAGTTACATTGCCTCCAAGCAAACTGAGCGGCGTTGAAATTCCTAAGGGAGCCGACGAGGACGGAAACGGCGAGGACGGCGACAACGGCGTTGTTACCAAGAAAGACAAAGGCAGGGATATCAAGATCTATCTGCAAGACGATGTTCAGCTGAATACATTCTTGGTCAATCTTGGTATCAAGAACTCCGTTCTCTATGTTTCTGAAGAGGCCAGAGCAGCTAATCAGCCTATCGAAGGAGAAGAGCTGAAGAAACTCTTCTTGGAGTACAGCGAAGCCCAGACCGTCATCAGTCACTTCTCCAGATTTATTGATCCGACTGCTTTGGAAGCCATCGCTGCCGGTGCCTCCGTTGAGTTTTCCGATGATGAAAAAGTCAATGAATCCGTGCAAGCTTTAAGACAGAGAGTTTTTGATCCGGCTGTCTCGATTTCCGTTCAGAAAGACTCTGAAGGAACACCTTACATTCTTATTCAGAGAAAGAGCTTCAATAAGATAATTGAAACCAAGATTCTTCCGTCCTTTGTTTCCACAGACGACTTCAGAAAGCTCGAAGAAGCCGGTAAGGTCTTCGGCACTTTGCTGAAGCCAGGTGCCTGCGTTGTCAGCAAAAAAGGCAATAAAGACAATATTCAACCAGTCCAGAACTTCAGCCAAGCCTTGACTAAAGTCTTAGAAGAAGGGCGTTCTAATTTGAAAGGTATGTCCCGATTCAAAGGCCTCGGTGAAATGAACAAAGAAGAGCTGGCAGAAACGACTTTAATGCCGGGCCACAGAAAACTTCTTAAAGTAGAAATCTCCGATGCAATTCTTGCCGATCAGACATTTACCAAGCTGATGGGCGATGAAGTGGAACCGAGAAGAAAGTTTATTGAAGACAATGCTCTTCTTGCCGGAAATATTGATACCTAGTCTGTATATTTCCTTTATAAGCCCGATGCAAGCCGTCGGGCTTTTTCTTTGATTACTTGCCTCCCAACAAATCCTCTCCTTCACTATGGCCGTCTAAAACCGTCTAACTAGTAAAAAATAGGAAGTAACTAAACCGAAGGCTTCTTGGCCAGATACTTAAACAATAAAACTATAGTGTTACATTATCCTTTGACTATTGTGTCTCATAGTACTTCTGTAACAAAGGAATTTTTCTTCGGTAACAAAATTATAGGACTCATAAAATAGGGTGATTTTCTTGAAAGAAAATTGGAATTTTAATTTCAAATTAAATATATGAATCAAACAATTACAATAAAAAAATAACAAAACCTTTGGCTCAAAAAGCATTTTCTTATTTTGTATGTTAAGAAAGTGTTAATAAATGATTATAATTCTCATTATCTTTTATTTTTCTTTTTCTCATTTTTGAGTCAGAAACTCGTTGATTTTCCAAGGAGAATTTCGTGAAGTTCAAGGTTCTTACGGCCTCAGCGGCTCTCTTCTTTTCTTCAATTTCTTTTGCCTCGGCACCTATCTCTGAACTAAACATCAGTTATGTTAAACCACCGTTTGTTCTTCAGCTTTTAGTCTTGAAGGACCACAAGCTGTTAGAGAAAGAATTCGAAAAAGACGGCATCAAAGTCAATTGGCATAACATGGGAACTAGTCCGGAAGCTGCTCGTGCGATGGGTGCCGGCGCTCTTGATATTGCCGGAAACATGAATACAGCCGCTTTGTTGATGATTAATGCGGAAGGACTGCCGATTCGAGTAGTGACAGGTTTAGCAAGGCCAACCTCGAATTTCGCGCTTGTCTCTAAGCCTGGTACCAACCTCTCCATCAAAGACTTAAAAGGAAAGAAAGTTGTTGGCCCTAAAGGAACATTCCTTCATCAGCTTTTAGTCGCTGCTTTAGAAAAAGAAGGTCTTACAGAAAAAGACGTTGAGTTCGTAAGTATGGGCATTCCCAAAGCACTCAGTACAATTCTGGCAGGTCAAGCCGATGCTGCTTTGGTCGCAAGTAGTGCACTAATTAAAGCCAACAAAGCGGGTGCACCAACCATCGTCTCTGCTGAAGGTTTAGTGCAGCCGACATTAGTCATGACAACAACAGAAAAATTTGCGAAAGAACATCCGGATATCGTAGCCCGCGTAAACAAAGTCTATAAACAGGCTCTTGACTGGATGAATAAGAATCCTGAAAAAACTGCAGAAATGGGAGCTAAAGAGCACGGCATTTCTGTAGAAAATTCAAAGACGCTAATCTCTAGAAGTCACTACTTCTCTGCGATGACGCCTCAAGATATTAAAGATCTCGAGGTCAATAAAAAGTTTTTGAAAGAAAACAACATGATGAGAAAGGATGTCGATACAGCCAACCTCATTCTTCCCGTTGCCTTTGAATAACGTTTTACTTTTTTATTGAGAACTGAAATGCAAACTGAAGAAATCAAAGTTACCGAAAATGGAAAAACAATCACCACGTTTACGTTGGAAGATTGCGAAAAATACCATGGCCTAAAAAGATGCGGCGGTCTAGCATTGTGCTTCCGTATGCTGAAAATGGCTTTAGATGAATTGGTTCCTGAAGGAGAAGTAGCTCGGAGAAATCTCATTACGTTCAAAACTGCTTTTGCCGGTCCTGGTATTACTGATTCTGCAGAAATGATCGGAAGGTGCGTTACAAGAAAACGTTTCTTAGTTCTTCCAGACGAATTTATTGATGCTCCGGAATGCATCTTTGGAAAACTCTATTTTGAGATTGGATATGGCTCCAAAGTAATGAAAATTACGGCCAAGGAAGGAGTAATCACACCTGAATTCTTAAAGGCTGGTAGAAAGTTCTATACGGGCACTGCTAATGAAGAAGAAACTGAGGTATGGATTGGCTTTAAAGGAAAACTTTATGATGCCGTATTGAATTCTGAAATGAAAGATATCGTTAAGACTGAAATCGTTAATATTTAAAAACGCCTAAGCTGCCTTTATTGATTTGTCCGCCTGGATTTTCTTTAAGGCAGCATTTTGTTTATCCACGGAAATTCTTTGAACTACGTAGATCTTTTTAAAAATTAAGATCTTAATAAAGTAATAGTAGAAGGAAAACTATTTTCTGTGGATAATTCTAAATAATTCAATATTTTCAAACTATTAGAATTGTTTACTCTGTTAAAAAATCCCTGATAACTTGGTATGTGTTTTGTGAATAATTTTCTTTTTCTCTGAAGCCAAAAGATATTCACAAAGAATCAAACAACAATTCACATCTTTTTGTGGATTATTAGCAGTCAATTTTATTGATGAAATTTTTCACAACCACAAAGTTGTGAGTTGACTACCAAGTAGTATCCGGGAATTTCCCGGCTTTAAGCCTTCTCTCTGTCGAGCTAAAATGAAAAACGCTTTTACAAAGCTACAGTCATGGCTAGGTAGCACTCTGTGCCTCCTTTAACGTTTCGCCGTCGTCGTGATCTTTTAATCTTCGCCTCTAGGCGTCGCGTAAATGATCCGATTCCTGAGGCAATGCTAAATGGAGCTATCTATGGTTAAGTCAACGACTCTTCTTCTTTCCATCCTCTCTGCTATTTCATTTTCGGTTCATGCTGCTGATGCCGTTTCTTCAGCGTCTATTCCGAAGCCGACGACAGAAAATAAAAGCATTGATGCAGTAACATCTGCTACGATTGTTCCCGAATCTCTTCGTGTTAGAGCCATTTCTACAGGATTTACTGACAGTAAAGCCAAGAAAGTTTTATTTGTTGTTGGAGATCCGCGTTTCGAGAGCTCTTTAGAAGGTTTTTTGGTTAATTCGGCTATCAATTTTTTTAAACAAAAAGGATATGAGGTTGAAGTAAGAGACTTATACAAACTTAAATTCAATCCGGTTCTCTCTCCGGAAACTTTTTACCACGCCAAAGACGGCTTTGGTCCTACGCCACAAGACATTGTTCCTGAGCAAAAATTTGTTTCTCAAGCTGACTACATTATCTTCTGTTATCCAAATTGGCACGATAGCCCAAATGCAATCACTAAAGGTTATATGGAGAGAGTTTTTTCTAAGCAGTTCGCTTATAAGGACACTCCCAAAGGCTTAGAAGGAATGCTCAAAGGAAAAGGCATCTATACCATTATGAATGCTGGTTGGCTTGGAGGCGGCCAAGGTACAGTGGGAGATGGTATCGGAAAATTGGATAAAGTATGGGATAAGTACTTGAATGCTTATAAGGTTGTTGATGATGACACCGCAGGTTTTTGGGGCGCAACTAATATGGGACGCTTCGTCAACGACCAAAGTCCGAAGAACACCGCTCCCGAGTACAAAAAGCAATTAGAGATTTTGGCGAAAGTATTAGAGACTCGCCTCAATAGAGATTTTTTCAACAACAAATAAACTCTTCTCTAAATTAAGGATAGATAACGCGATCTGACAAAGATGAAGTATCAAGAGAATCTGCGAATCAAGCTTCATTTGACGGATCGCTTGTGAACTACCGCAGACTTATGTCTGCGTCCTCACCGGAGCGGGGTCCCGCTTCTAGCGATCTTCTTACCCAAATAGTAACTCCGTTGTTATTCACTTATTTAGCTTGAACTACTTATATCTTGTCATTTGTATAATTTTTATGGAGATGTAATAGTAGACATATTCTTTTTTGTGGATAACTTAATTTGTTTGATTATTTTCAAAGAGTTATAAATGTTGTGAGTGTTGAAATCAAACTAATAACTTGGTAGAGAGTGTGTGAATAACTCAGGCAAAAGTTTTGTAATCTTAATATCCACAAGAAAGCCAACCGTTATCCACAGATTTTTGTGGATTATTCTGGCTTCAAACAGACTATATAGGAATCAGATTTTCGGCAAGTTTCTCTTCCAGTTATTATTGCCGGCTATAAGCTATTTCTTTCCGCCTCTTTGCTACCGGTGCAATACAAAATCTTAACCAGGAAGACAGGTTGTATTTTGATGGATTTCTATAAAGAAAATCTTTTATTAAATCAAAGAATTAACAATATTTGTGGGTTTTGATAGCTAAATAACAGTTAAAAAATTTAGCTCAAAATCTTCAGTGAGCTTAATTCTCAAGAAGCAGCAAGGAAGAAAAGAATTATTGATTAGGTCTTGATCGAGATTTGCTCAAAGATAGTTGTCTTTTCTTTTACACATTTCGGAAGGCAGCTTCTTTATCTCCTATGTATATATTATCTATTAAATAGATATAGAAGTGTTTGAATTTTTCGTTGATAACTTATAAAAATTATTTAATAACAATAAGTTAATATTAATTTGCATTGTGGATATTTATAAGAAATCAATGTAGACGAATTGTGGATAACTTTTTTAAAGTGCACTTATCCACAAAATTTATAAGTTACTCAAATATTGTCAACAAATTACTGACATAAGTTGAGAGTTTTTTTCGCCTAAATCGGTTCTTCACCACTTCCAATAATTGAAATCAGACAATCCAAAAAGGAAATAATCGAGTAAAGTTACCAAGTGTTAAGTGAATAAAATGTTTTCTACACAAAGTAAAAAAGGTTATTGATGAAAAAACTTTTAGTATTGACATGTTTAACCTCTTCTTTGGTCCTTAGCGGCTGTGCCCCGGTACTTATCGGTTCAGCTGCCGTAGGTGGAACAGCCGTTGCAGTCGATAGACGCAGCGTTGGTGACGTAACTAATGACGGAGTAATTGAAACAAAGGCTAGCGTCCAGTTGGCTCAAGCAAATTTCTCCTCCAGTCATATTACGGTTACGGCCTACGAAGGGAGAGTATTGCTGACCGGCGAAGTCGGTTCTGAAGATGACAAAGAAAAGGCCGGTGAAATCGTTAAGTCTATTAACGGTGTAACTAACGTCTATAACGAACTGGCAGTAATGAATAACGTTCCTTTTACTACAAGAATGAACGACTCGTTAACAGCAAGTAAAGTCAGAGCAGCTCTTCTAGATAATAAGGATGTTACGTTAACTTCTCTGAAAGTAACCGTCGACCGAGGAATCGCTTATTTGATGGGAACGGTAACTCAGCGCGAGGCAGATATCATCACTGCAGTGGCCGCTAAAGTCCCCGGAGTTGTCAAAGTGGTGACCCTCATGGAAATCATTACGCCGGAAGAATTGGAGAGAAGAAAGTTAATCAAAGAGAACCCCTCCGCAGTCACTGAAAAAACGGAAGTCCAGACCGGAGCAGAAACAATTCCTATAAATTAAAATAGTGAATTGATAATAATTCTCATTTAAAATAACAAAAATTTTTGAGGATTCCAAGTGAGTAAAAATGCTTTTAATTTGCTGATTGTTCCGGCGGTGATTTTGATCGTCTGGGCTTTCGTTGCACATTTAGGCATTTTTAACTCATTCTTGCTTCCTCCTCCGGAGCAGGTCTTAGAAAGTTTTGGACAGCTCATCAAAGATGGGACCTTAGGAACCCATATTTTGGCGAGTTCCATGAGATCTTTGGGCGGTTTCTGCATCGCAGCTTTAATAGCGCTTCCGACTGCTTATATTTGCTATTACTCGACTAAAACCGAGAGCAGATTGAAGTTAGTAATGGAAGCCCTGCGATTCATCCCGCCTCTCTCATTGGTTCCTTTGCTTATTCTTTGGCTCGGCATCGGAGAGGCTTCAAAAGTCGCTATCGTAATTTTGGCTAGTTTCTTTCCTATCTACTTCAATGCCTTATCAGGTTTCAGACAGATAGATAAGAATTTCACTGAGCTGGCTACCGTTTTACGTCTTAATAAAAAAGAAAAATTTTTCCATGTAGAGCTTCCCGGATCCCTTCCCAGCGTTCTTACCGGACTTCGTTTGGGATTCGGTTATTCCTGGAGAGCGTTGGTCGGTGCCGAGTTGATTGCCGCATCGTCCGGACTCGGATATCTGATTGGAGACGCGAGCGAAATGTCCCAAACCGATAAAGTGTTTGTGGGCATTTTCAGTATTGCCATTCTCGGCATTTTGGGAGATCAGTTATTTGTATGGATTACTCATAAATTTTCTCCTTGGATGAAGAAATAATGGCTTCCGGAATCAAAATAGAAAACTTAAAGAAAAGTTTTAACTCTGCTAAAGGCATTATCACTCCAATTGATAATTTCTCTTTGGATATTTCTGCCAATGAACTTACAACCGTTATCGGTAAAAGCGGCTGCGGTAAGACAACCCTTTTAAAGCTCATCAGCGGCATTGAAGAGGCCGACGAAGGAAGGGTCATTTTTTATGACAAAGACGGACAAGAAATTAAAGAACCGAGAATTTCTTATGTGTTTCAAGAAGCTCGGCTCCTGCCCTGGAAAACGGTAGGACAGAATCTTGAGCTTCCCATTCGTCATGAAGAAGAAACAATTAGAAAAAAACTTGTTAAGGAAGCTCTCGAGTTAGTTTGTCTCGGTGATATTCAGGACTTGTACCCAAGTGAACTTTCCGGGGGGATGGCTCAACGTGTTGGTTTGGCCCGCGGGGTGATATCTAAACCGGATATTCTCCTATTAGATGAACCTTTTAGTGCTCTGGATTTTATGACCAGAACTAAGTTACAGTCTGATTTCTCCAGACTGCAAAAAGAACTATCGATGACGATGCTGATGATCACTCATGACATAAATGAAGCTGTTTTTCTTAGTCATCGAGTTATCTATCTGAATCATGGGAAAGCCGAAAAAGATTTAAAAATCGACGTAGAAACCCCACGGCAAATTGGAGATTCTCGTCTTTTGAACTACCAAAATTACCTCCTACACTCTGTTTTTAAATAAGGATTATTAATAATGAAACTGAAATCAGTACTCTCTGCTCTCGTACTTTCCATGGCTGCTGCCAGCGTATTTGCGGCTCCTTCAGAAATCAATATTGCTTATGTGAAGGCCCCGTTCAATCTGCAGAACATGGTGATGAAGCATAACAACATGCTCGAGAACGAGTTCAAGAAAGACGGTATCAAAATCAAATGGCACGACATCACTTCCGGTGCTAAACAGACTCAGGCTATGGCAGCCGGTTCTTTGGACGTCAGCGCCACAATGAACACAGCTTCATTATTAATGGCTAACTCTGCCGGTAATCCTGTTGTCGTCGCAACAGGCGTAGCTCACCCGACAAAAGTTTTTGCTATCGTCGGCAAACCGGGCCCGCAGATGACGGTCAAAGACTTGAAGGGTAAGACTGTTGTCGGTCCGAAAGGCACAGTTCTTCATCAGACATTAGTTGCTGCTTTGACAAAGAACGGCATCGATCCGAAAGATGTTAACTTCATCTCCATGGATATTCCAAAGGGCATGACAGCCATGATGGCCGGTAAAGTTGACGCAGCTCTCTTGGCTGCCGGCGGCGTTATCAAGGCAAATGCAAACGGAGCAAAAACTATTGCTACAGCCGACGGCTACACAGAACCGAACCTCGTCATGACAGCTTCTAAGAAGTTTGCCGATGAAAATCCTGAAATCTTGAAGAGAATTGTTAAAGTCAACAGAGACGCTCTCGCTTGGATTAAGGCCAATCCGAAAGAAGCCTTAGAAATCGGTGCTAAAGAACACGGTATCTCTCTTAAAGACGCAGAAACTTTAAAGAACTGGAGCAACTACTACGATACTTTGACTGACGAAGATATCAAAGGCTTGGAAGCTGACCAGAAGTTCCTTAAGGAAAACGGCATGATGGAGAAAACCGTCAACGTTAAAGATCTCGTCTTACCAATGGCAATGCAGAAATGATGAATAAAGAAATCGTCAAGGTTGTTGAAAAGGGTGTTGAATTAGACATCCCGTTCCATGCTTGCGTTCTTTACCACGGAAAAGACAGCATCGGCGGTTTGTCCTTAGGCTATCGCTTGATGTACTGGGCTCTTAACTATCTTTCTGAAGACGGAGAAATTCCGAGAAGAGAAGATATCAGCTTCAAAACTGCTTTTCCGGGTCCGGGGCTCAGAGACGCCGTAGAAATGATTTCTAGGGCCGTTACCGCCGGAAGGTATGAAGTACTTAAGGAGGCTCCTTCGTGCGCTCCTGAAGGCGTTTACGGCCATATGTACTTCGAAATTTCTTTAAGAGACAAAACTGTTAAGGTCGCACTCAAACCGGGAGTGATTGATGACGACTTTATTCAGACCGGCAGAAATTTCAAAAAAGAAAATCTGACGCCGGAAGGACTCAGGCATTGGGAAGATCTGAAAAAGAATCTTGCGGAAAAAGTTTGGTCCGTTGAGAATTTATCAGATGTTCTGACCGTCATTAAGTAATTGATTGAATTCGGAAGCCTGCTCGGCAGCTCCGTAACTTGATCTGATTAATACACCGCTTGCACAGCTGCTAAAGCCAAGTTCTTTAGCAGTCTGTGCATATTTTTTAAATGTGTCCGGATGGACATACCTTTGCACAGGATAGTGATACTTGCTAGGTGCTAAGTACTGGCCGATCGTGACCATCTGAACATTGTTGGCTCTTAAGTCCTTAAGGACTTGTATGATTTCTTCATCGGTTTCTCCGAGACCCACCATCAAGCCGCTCTTTGTCGGACAATCCGGATAAATCTCCGACCACTTCTTCAATAGACTTAAAGAATGCTCGTAGCTGCCGCCCGGCTTAACTTCACGATATAAACGAGGAACCGTTTCAATATTGTGGTTGAGCACATCGGGCTTTACTTCTTTTAATGTTTCAAGAGCGCGCTCTAATCTTCCTCGGAAATCAGGAATCAGGATTTCTACCTTTGCATCAGTTTCAGTCTGAATTTTTTTTACGCAATGTACAAAGTGAGAAGCACCGCCGTCTTTCAGATCATCCCTGTCCACGCTGGTAAGAACGGCGAATTTAATGCCTAAACGTTTGATGCTTTCGACGATATGGTCGGCTTCTTCCGGATCGAGAGGCAAAGGTTTACCGTGCGCTACATCGCAGAAAGGACATCTTCGGGTACAAATCTGTCCCATTAGTAAAAAGGTAGCACGTTTCTTATTGAAGCACTCATTTAGGTTAGGGCAGTTTGCTTCCTGGCAAACAGTATGCATGCCTTTGTTAGCTAATAATTCCCTGACTTCTTTAACTTTGAGAGCATTGGCAGGAATCCGGACTTTAAGCCAGGAAGGTTTAGGCAGCTTCACTTCATTTAAACGATAAACTTCATGCTGCTTTATTTTTTTAGTTGTCCTCTGTTCCTTGGGAATAAAGTCCGTCATTAGAATCCTGTCTTAAAAAGGAATAGCAAAAATCGTGGAGGCAGAAAGACTGCCGAGAGGCCATGTTAAGTAAAACACGCCAATTCCCGCGATTGTAAGCAAGAGAGCAAAAAGAACTTCGAGTTTGATGGTTCTAAGCATCAAGAAGGTTATGTCAGCCTGCTGTGTTTTCTTCAGAATGGAGGGCAAGAAACTGGCTCTAGGAAGAGCAAGCAAAACAAACAAGAACGGCCAATAAGAATGGTTAGCAATACTTAACCAGCCAACGATGATAAACGGGATATAAATCATGCAGGAGTAGACGAACACCCCGACTTTTTTACCTATAACCGCTGCAAGCGTTCTGCGGCCGACCGATAAATCATGCTCAACATCACGGTAGTTATTGATAAAGAGCACGGCAGCACCAATTAAACCCAAAGCAGTGCCGGGAATAAGAACCAGAATATTGAAGCTTAAAGTCTGCAGCCAGAATGTACCGCCGACTGCAAATAATCCGTAGAAAAGAAAAACTAAAAATTCTCCGAACGGCGTGTAGGCAATTGGTTTTGGACCACCCATGTAGCAGTACCCGCAAAGAATAGAGAGAAAAGCGATTAGCGCAATAGCCCAGCCGCCGATGACGATAAGAGCAATACCAAATAGGCAGGCAAGAACTATCATGGCTCCAATCATTTTTTTAGCAGCGTCCATGGAAATCCAGCCTTCCGTGGTGGCTCTCGGAATACCGACGCGATCGGAGCGTTCGGCTTTTCTGACGTTGTAAGCATAGTCATTGACCATATTTGACATAGCTTGAATGGTCATCGCACCTAACAATGTCAGAAGGAAAATCCAAAAATTAAATTTACCGTCAAAAGCTAAAGCTAATCCTGTCCCCACTAAAACCGGAGCAGCAGCTATCCACAAGGTCTTAGGGCGGAAAAATGCAAGCCAAGCTTCTAAGGAATGCGGTTTAATGTCTTTTTTCAATCAAGTACTCCGATAATTTTCTCTCAAGAATTTTAATTATTTCTTGTTTAGAACAAGCTGAGTTTAACGACTTAATATTGGCCGTCTTTAATCCTTTGTATCCGCAAGGATTGATTCTTTCAAAGAAAGACAGGTCTGCATCGAAATTTAAAGAAAGGCCGTGGTATGTGCAGTCATTGGAGATTCGAATGCCTATAGAGCAAATCTTCTGCGCACCGTTGAATGGACCGGTACAATCGGGTCCTGGTACGTAAACGCCGGGAGCTCCGGGGACTAAGAAGCCGGTAATGCTGACTTCTTTCAATGTGTCGATAACCGCGCTTTCTAAAGTTTCCAGATAGGCTTTGGGGAGCAATCCTCTTTTACGTAAATGAATGAGTGGATAGACAACGATTTGTCCCGGACCATGGTAAGTAACTTCACCGCCTCGATCCGTATAGACAACCGGTACATCCTGCGGATTTAAAAGGTGACTCGGACTGCCTTGTCTGCCTACCGTAAATACAGAAGGATGCTCGCAAAACCAAATTTCGTCCAAATCGGCTGTGCGATCTTGGACGAAATTTTTCATTTTTTGCCAGGTTTCCAGATAATCAACAAGGCCTAGATGACGAAATAAAAGCTGATTCAAAGTTACAAAACAAATTTCGTATATTCATGATCAACTAACGCTTTGTATAAGTCGTCGAGTTGGTCTTGAGAGGTAGCTCTGACCACGACACCCAAAGAGAGATAGTTGCCCTTAGCAGATTCTTTCAAATTTGCTTCAGCAGGATTGTAATCCGGGTCGTATTTCTTAATGACTTCAACAATTCTATCTTTGTAGTCATCAGCTTTGATACCGACGATCTTGAGAGGAAAATCACATGGGAATTGAAGCAGCTTTGCAGGAAGCTCTTCTTCTAATTGTTCTTGTTTTTTGACGTCTTCAGACATTTTGATGACTCCTCAATCTAATCTATTATGGCATTTAACTTGTCGATGACTTTCTGTTTCACGCTAGGATAGACGTTTTCATTGGCCATCAATGGTACATTCTTAAGGGTTTGGCCGTTAAATACAATGCGTAAGGTACCAATTTGAGAACCGGAAATAATCGGCAGCTTCATTGGTTCATCTCTTTCGATTAGGAGTTCAACTTTATTGTGCCTAAGCTCTTGCAGGTCGATTTTTTTTAAAGAGATAAAAATATCGTCCGGAGCAATCATCACTACCTGTTTTTTATCCGTGCCTTTCAAATCTACGGTAGAGATGATTTTACCTTTGGAGATGATTTTCAAGGTCTCAAAATTATTAGCGGCATCAGAGAGCAAATTTGAAGAACGCTTAATGATTTGGCCGGCAGGCAGAGGATTGCTTGCAGTATTGATGACGAGAGAACCGGGTTCCTTTCTGGCATTCTTCTTTTTAGGATGGTCAATGCGGGCTAAGGAGAGGACTGCTTTCGTGTCCTTGTCGATGAGCATAACAATGTTCGTCTTTTCCCCTCTGCTGGCTTTTAGCTGAGAAGGGTAGCTAATGTCACCGATGACGAATTTTTCATCAAAGGGATTGACGCCCATTTTTTCGAGCTCGAAAAATACGGTGCTCAGAGCATTGGTTAAGTCTTCAACCGAGCAGTCGATTTTTGAAGTTTTTAAATCGAATACTCCATTTTCACCTACTTTAATCTTTGCATCGACAAAGTGATCAGTTAGGATTTTTTGCAAAGTCAGTCTGGCATCAGGTGATTTGAGAAACAGAAGAGCGGTAACTAGTTCTTTGATCTTTATTTTCTTTTCAGGATCCAAACGCAGAGATGCCTTAGTTGTCGGTGCCGAAGTCAGTTCTATCTCTTTAGCCGGATCAATTTTCTTTTCTTGTATTAAATGAATCAATCCGTAAGTCGACAATAGGTCAGAAAGAAGTTCGATATTGTCTATCTCAAGTTTGGAAAGATTCGTCTCAAAAGAATTACCGCTGAGTAAATCAAAGGAGACAAAAGAAGGCTCCTCTGACATCAACTTGTGTTCTTGTTCGAGAGCTCCGGATTTGGCAGGTGCCTTATTGCACCAGGCAGGAGATGAGCCGAGAGCCAAAGCAGCAGTCAAAGATACTACAGTGAGAAATTTATAGGGGGTCATAGTGATTCATCCATGTAATAGCCCGCTTTATCATGGTCTGCAGCAGAGGTATTTGTTTTGAGAAGAAATGATCGGTATTAGGAATAACGGTGACAGCTTGGCCGAAATGTCCGGCCCATTCCAGCGCATCCTTCAAGGGGATCACTTCATCCTTTTCTCCGTGTATTAGAAATGTCGGAACAGCAGGTAAATCGAACTTCCATTTTTCCGCGGCAGTTCCGAGCAGAAGCAAGAAATCCGGGGCATTAGAAGAAGCTGCCTTGCAGCTCACATAAGTGCCAAAGGAGAATCCCGAAAAGCAAGTTTTCGGTTTAGAAGAAAAGAGTGCTTTGATTTCCGGCAGCTCCAAATAAAACTGTACCAAGGCTAAAAGATCCTCTGTTTCTCCTGCGCCGTTGTCATAAACTCCCTGACTTTTACCGACTCCGCGGAAGTTATGACGGACAGTGATCCAATTTTCCTGGAGGAAAGATTTATTTAGAGCATGGATAACTTTATTATTCATGTTTCCACCGAAGAGAGGATGGGGATGAGAAAGAAATGCAATTCCCTTAGGGGCGCAACCGGGGATGGAAAGTCTGGTTTCCAGATTTCCACTTTTCCCTCGAACGGTCATTTCTATCTCTTTTACGGCCATTTTTTCCTCGATGGTTCGAACCCCCCATTTTACCGAAGCATGTAACTTCAAATAAATTAGAAATTCTGCTGAAATGTTTAGTTCCAAAAATGTCTGATTACCTTTCAATTGAATCCGTTTCTAAAAAGCTGTCTAAGCAAGACATCACTTTTGAGTTTCTTCCGGAAGTTGATTCGACCAATGAGTACCTCAAGAGGAAAGTTCTTGATGGAGCGGTGTGCGCTCCTTATGTGGTTGTGGCCGAGAGGCAAGTCAAAGGAAAAGGCACGAAGGGAAGAGCCTGGGTGGATGATTCGGAGAGCTGTCTGAAGTTCTCTATGGTTGTGGAACATACGGGAAGTACTCGAGACCTAATGACTTTGAGCCCTCTCTTGGCCGTAAATATTGCTGAAGAGTTTTCGAAACTTAATTCAAAGGTCAAGGTTAAATGGCCTAATGATTTGATGACTTCGGAAGGAAAATTAAGCGGAATACTTATCGAGACGGTTAAGTATGCAGGCAGAGTCTATCTAGTTTTTGGTATCGGTGTTAATTTATTTCCCAATTGCGAACTAGAAGAACAAATCAACCGGAATATTGCATTCCTTTTTGAGGAGCATTCTGATAAGGAGGCCAAAAGGGAGGAAATTATTAGAATTTTGGCGGATTCTGTACTCAAAATAATGAATCAAAGTATCGGGTTACAAGATACTTCTCTCTCGGAAAGATGGCAGAAGTTTGACTATTTCTATCAAAAAACGTTGAGTTTTCGACTTCCTTCACAAGAAATTGTTGAAGGAACTGAGAATGGAATTAGTTCAGACGGAGAAATTCAGCTGATCATTGACGATTCTTTAAGAAAGTTTAATTCAGGAGAAATTCTTAAAAATGGTCGTGGTGGACAGGATTTTTAACGAAAAAGATCAAAATCGAGCACCTTCAAATGTGTCCGAGTATTTTTTTGAAGTTCTAGGTACATAATTGAGGCTCTTTTAGTTTTTCTTGTAGTTGGTTTCTATCTAGAAAAAAGGCGAAGGTAAGATGGCATCTATTCTTATTGATCTTGGTAACTCGGCTTTAAAGTGGTCCCTGTTAGATGATCCTGAAAATCCATTTACTTACGTCCACGAGTCCTCAGGTATTCTCGATGAAAAAATCAAAGATAAGTGGCAAGAACTCGGTGTAAAGAATGCCTACGGTTGTACGGTTGCTTCCGACTGGATTGCTCATAGTACAAAGAACTTTCTTAGCAGCATCGGGGCGCAATGCACATGGTTTACAGCCAAAAAAGAATTTAGAGGGGACTTTATTCTTAAGAGCAACTACGACCATCCGGAACTCTTAGGCGCAGATAGGTGGTTTGCTGCCATTGGCTCTGTCGCGCTTCATAAAGACGAACCTCTTTTAGTTTGCCATTTAGGGACTGCCAGTACTATTGATAGTGTCATTCCGACCGGCGTCGGTGAGTATGTGTTTTTAGGGGGAAGAATTGCTCCGGGGCCTGCAATGATGCGCGAAGGTTTGGCAAGAGGGACATCTCATCTGCCACGAGCATTCGGAAGAAGAACGGATTTTCCCACCAATACTATCGATGCTATTACAACCGGAATTGTTGACTCTCAACTAGGTCTTATTGAAAGAGCAGTAAGAGAGATGGAAGGAATAGGAGCAACCCCTAAAATTCTTCTTGCAGGGGGAGCTTCTAAAGTTGTCGCTCCTTATATTCAGCAAGAATTTGATAATGTCGATATCCGCCACAATCTGGTTTTGCATGGTCTGGCCACTATGGTCCGAAATCTGAAAAGATAAAAGTATTCTCTCGAACGTGATCTCCATAAAGGCAACATTGTACGGCCTCGCTCATCGGTACTATTTTTGACTAGTCCAGAAAATTCACTGAAATATCTATAGTTTCAGATTCAAGTCGTTTAAGAAAAAAGTGACCAAAGTTTGATCTATATCAAACTACTCGAGCAGTTTTCGGGCAGAAAATGACGTAACTTCAAAAAAAGAACCGATTCCCAAGGAGATTCATATGACAACTAGGCGTAATTTTCTCAAGACTTCTTCTTTTGCTTCCTTAGGCTTATTAGGTGCAGCTGTTTCAACAGCCAAGGCTGCGGATGTTGCTTCTTCTACTCTTCCATCTAAATGGGACGGAGAGACTGATGTGCTCGTCGCCGGTTCCGGCATCGCCGGCATGTCTGCCGCTATTTCTGCAATGGACAAAGGCGCTAAAGTTTTGGTTTTGGAAAAAGGCAAGAACTACGGTGGATGCGCAATTATTAACGGCGGCATCATTGCTTTAGGCGGAGGTACAAGAACTCAGAAAGAACACGGTGTAGAAGATACTCCTGAACTTCTCTACAAGAAATTAACTAATCCGGCTCATCACGAATATCGCAAGAACACTCCGGAACTCGTTAAGAAATATTCTGAATGGTGTCCCGGGACACAGGTTTGGTTGGAAGAACATGGTGTCCGTTTCCTTCCGACTTTTACAAAACCAGGAAAATATGATTCTCAGCATCATGAGTCCTACCATCACATCTGGTGAAAAGACTCCGGCGAAGGCGGAAGAAAACCTCAGCCTACAGGCGGTTTCATGACAGGCCGAGGCATTATGATGCCTTTCTATGAATACTTCACAGGTAAAGGCGGTCAGATTCTTCTCGAACAGAAATTGATTGATGTTTATGTTGATGGAAACGGAGCTGTTGTCGGTGCCAAAGTTCAAGGTCCCGATGGCAAGATCCAAAACATTAAAGCTAACAAAGGTGTAGTACTGGCAGGCGGAAGCTGGAAAGCAAATCCTGAACTCAGAAGACTTACTGACCCACGCTTTACCGAAAATATGATTTCTACCGGATATCCGTTCGTTGCTCCCGATGGTTCAGCTATTTTGGCTGGTGTACGTGCAGGAGGTATGTTAGTTGGTGACCGTTGCGAAGATACTCCTCACCTTCGCCGTAAGTTCGGTACAGCTCACTATGGCTTCCCGAAAGGCAGTAAGTATGGCGCTCCCGGTCTCGGAATCAGCGGTCCTCGCTGGGCAGAAGTTATCTTTACAAACAAGAACGGCGACAGATTCGTTAAAGAATTGGATAAGGCTAACTTAGGCGGATACACTTTCTATGACGCAGCTTTGGCTCAGCCAGATCAGTTCCTCTGGACAGTATTTGACGATGCAACTGCCAAGAAGTACAAATGGGACACGAAGTATCCGACCTGTGAAGAAGGCTATGCCTTCACAGCTGACACATTGGCAGAACTGGCTAAATTGACAAATCAACCGAATCTTGAAAAAACTGTTGTCCGTTACAACGGCTTTGTGGACGCTAAGAAAGATGAAGATTTTGATAAGCCTGCAGAAAGTCTGACTAAGAAGATCGAAGAAGGCCCATTCCATGCCGTTCGTCTGGTTCTTTGCGTACATAACCTTACAGGCGGTTTGGCGATCAACAATAATTCTCAAGTTCTTGGACAAGACATGAAACCGATTAAGGGTCTCTATGCAGCCGGCGAAACAGCTGGAGGTCTTTATGTTGGTAATGGAATGCCGCGCGCAATTATGCCGGGTCGCTGGGCCGGTGAACATGCTGCAACTTCCAAATAATCACTTTAAATAAAACCTAATAGGCGAGGCATAGAGATGTCTCGCCATGATTCCCAAGGAAATAACAATGAAAAAAGCTCTTTATCTTTCCTTGCTGCTTTCCTTAAGTTTTCCTCCAGTTACTGTGGTTGCTCAGCAGCAGGTTCAAGAACCGATGAAAAAAGAACAGTGTCTGGCGTGCCATGGACCGACTTTCGATGATTTGATTAAAAAGAACGTTCAGGCCCAATCTGACTCGGGTCCTGTGAATCCTCATGTGTGGATTCCTCATGCCGGCGGCGATGAGAAGAATTTCTCAGAATGCATCGAATGTCACTCCCAGCATCCCATGCCACCTAAACCCGGATACAAGGATACCAGCGCATCTCTTGAACCTTGCTATGCCTGTCACCATAATTATCAGTTAAAGAAGTGCTCCTCTTGTCACGGCGCTAATAACGGATAATTGTTAATTTTTTATGAGAATAATAAGGTTCGTACTCATCCTGTTCCTTGCTTTCTGTTCCTGCTTCCTCTATGCAGAGGAGGAACAGAAGGTTATAAAGATTGGCCTTATTCATTTTTCTCCTCCCTTGAGCAAGGATATGGATTTCACTCCAACCTTGCATTATCTGCAGAAGGAACTGGCTCCCTGGAAAGTGGAAGCAAAAGTCTATTCATCCGCAGATTTAGAAAAAGCTATTAAAGACGGCACTATCGACTTCTTCTATGCCAGTGCCGGCTTTTTCTACCGCATGCTTTCTTTTGGCGTCAGGGACATCGCGACGGTCGTAACGGCCGAGAAGCCAGTTCCAAACTTTGGGACAGCCGGTGCTTTTATTACTCAGCGAGACAGAATGGACATAAAAAGTATTGAGGACATGAAAGGCAAGTCGTTTGTCGCTAACTATGAGACCGCATTTCATGGTTATAGGATTGGCATGGCAGACCTTGCCTTCAGAGGATATGACCCAGATAATTTTTTTAAGAGTAAACGATTTGTTGGTGAGTCAGCCGATAAGTTTTTGAAAGAAATTGTGGAGAGAAAAGCAGATATTGGTTTTATCCGTGCTTGCTGGCTTGAAGAGCATGAACTTCAAAATATCGCCGTCCTTGACAAGATTAAAGTCATTTCTCCTATTTCCGGTCCTGTTAAATGTCTGCACTCCACGCGTTCCTATCCTAACAATACTTTTGCTTCCACTCGAGTCGTCAATCACGATGTGGCAAAGAAAGTGTCGGCTGCCTTATTAAGCATGAAGCCAAGCGCAAGCGGCCAATATTGGTCTTTAGCCACTAACTTCAAACCTGTTGATGATTTATATCGTGTCCTCAAAGCCGGACCATATGAGTACATGAACCAGTGGTCACTGCGTCGTTTTGTTTTGACTTATTGGCCGTTGCTCGCACTTTTGGTACTAACAGTAATCGGATTAGCGGCGCACAGCTGGCGTGCTCAGAGACTGGTGGATAAAGCAAAAGCCGAGCTGCTGGAAGCCGAAGAAAAAAAGAACAAGCTGCAAAAACAAGCTACCGAACTGACAGAAAAAATGGAAGCTCAGCATAAATTGAACTTAGTTAGTCAGATTTCTTCTATCTTTGCTCATGAAATGAATCAGCCTCTAGCAGCCTGTCAATACCTAGTGGACGGGCTCAAAGCATTAAACAAACGAAATCCCAAAGAAGTTAATCCGGAGATTTTGAGTTTTAGTCTTGAGAACTTTGAGAAGGAACTTAAGCGAGCAACTGCGATTGTCAATAAAGTTAGGCAATATGCAAGAAAGCAGGCTTGCAGGAATCAGAAAGTAGACTTTTCTGCTTGTCTTGCAGAAATTATCCAAACTATGAAGGTGAAGTACTCCGGGAAAGTTCATTTGCACGATGACTTCACAAAAGACATTTTTATTGAAGGCGATCGAGTTGAGATTGAGATTCTTGTTTGGAATTTGGTGAAGAATGCTATAGAGGGTGCATTGGAAGGAGCAAATCCAACAGTTTGGGTTTCTTTGAAAACCTGTAAGGATGAAATACTGCTTCAAGTAGCAAACAGCGGAAGAGTTTTTTCTGCCGGAGAAGTTGAAGATATTGGCAAAAATTATTTGAAGAGCTCCAAAGCAGAAGGTCTAGGAATTGGACTTCAGGTTATCAAATCAATTCTGGAAGCCATGGGCACTTCAATGAAAATGCAAGCTAGGGAGGAAGGGGGACTAGTGCAGTCTGTTCTCTTCGCTAAGTGGAGCGACAACGATAATGACTGAATTAGCACAAGAGACGAAGGCAAGATTTCTGATCCGAGTGATAGATGACGACCCAGGAATACTTACCGGATTAACTTTTTTGTTGGCCTGTACCGGCTGGAAGTCGATCGGCTATAGCTCTGCAGAAGAATTTCTGGAAAAAGACAACAAGATGATTCCTGGATGCATTCTCCTGGATATACGGATGCCGGGAATGACGGGAATTGAGCTTCAAACAGAACTAAAGAAACAACGAAATGAATTGCCAATCATCATTATTACCGGCTATGCGGACGTTGATACGGCAGTCAGAACGTTGAAGAAGGGTGCTTTTGATTTTCTGCAAAAGCCTGTTAATGCTGAGAAGCTGGAAGAAGTATTGGCCGAGTGTATTCAAAACAAAATGGTTGAAGATACCGGCAATAAAGAAATAGATGTTCTGAAGATTTTTGATTCACTGAGTAGACGAGAACAAGAGGTATTCGAGCTGATAGCCAATGGCTTAACAAGTAAATTAGTTGGTGAGAGACTGGGTTTGTCAGAGAGAACCGTCCAAGGCCATCGATTGAATATCTCAAAGAAATTCAATATTCACACCAAAAAAGAATTATTAGCCTGCTGGAATTTCATTGAAAAAAATAAATAAATGCAGGAATTTCTGGATTCTTCAGAAATTTTATAAAATTTTACATTTATCTTAACTAGTTGAAATAAAAGTAAAAATAGATATTTTACGCCGAAATCATAGAAAAATTTTCATCGAGAGGTTTGACAAGCTCAAAAAAGGTATTTATAGTTCGCACCTCGTTGTTGATGA